>JAIDDH010000074.1 GCA_029055435.1 Acetatifactor sp. | reverse complement strand
GCACTATATATGTACCCTTCTAAAATATATAAGATGGACTATCAAAAACTGGAACCACAATTAGAAAAAGCCAAATTAGTTCTTGGTAATATCGAAGAAACCGGCAAAAAATTTTTTGAAGAATATGCTCCTGCCCCAATAGGCGCCATTATGATAGATGTTGATTGGTATACTTCTGCAGTCGCCGCCTTAAATATTCTACAAACTAATTATGAAAATGTTATGCCACGAATTTATATGTATTTCGATGACATTCTTTTCGGGCATACTGAACATATTGGAGAAGGCTTAGCTATCCACGAATTTAATCAAAAAAATAAAGGACTAATTAATATTTCTCCCGAACAAGGCCACCGTTATAATACTCCTATATCGCCTGTACAAGACGAGCACTATCCATGGCAAAGTCCTAATGGAAAAATTTGTCATTTTTATCAGCACCCTTTATATAATAAATGCGTAAGTTCACATTTACACATTCCTCTCAGAAATATTGATTTTTAAAACATACAACATCATGATCTCAAATATTAGAATAGAAATGGAGAAAGGCTTAATAGCCTTTCTCCACTTTTGCAGTAAATTACATTACTATTGAACAGCCTCATATACTTTAAGAATCCTTTTTAACATCTCCTCAAACTCTGCAAGTTTTACAGAGTTTGCACCATCAGATAATGCTTCATCAGGAGTCGGATGTACTTCAAAGAAAAGCGCATCTGCCCCAGCTGCAATGGCTGCCTTTGCAAGAGGTTCTACATATGTGCGATTACCTCCTGTACATGTTCCATCTCCGCTTGGCTTTTGTACACTATGCGTTGCATCCATCACAACTGGATAGCCCAATTTCTTCATTTCAACAATTCCAGTCATATCAACAACCAAACAGTTATATCCAAAAGAAGTTCCTCTTTCACAAAGTAATATCTGATTATTGCCAACTTTTTCAATTTTATCTACTACATTCTTCATGTCCCATGGTGCCATGAATTGACCTTTTTTGATATTAACTTTTCTCCCCGTCTTTGCAGCCGCAATTAACAAGTCCGTCTGTCTACACAAAAATGCGGGAATCTGAATAATATCGGCTACCTCTGCAACCCTTTCTGCCTGCCAATTCTCATGAATGTCAGTTACAATTCTTAAGCCGAATTCATCTTTAACCTTTTTTAATATAGTCAATCCTTTTTCAATTCCCGGCCCCCGGTAAGAATCAATGCTTGTACGATTTGCCTTATCAAAGGAAGCCTTAAAATAATAATCCAAAGGTAATCTGTCAGAAATATCTTTCATTGCTTCTGCTATCTGCATAACACTCTCTTCCGACTCAATTACACAAGGTCCAGCAATCACCATTAATCTTTTCATTTTAAAATCCATTCCTTTCAATTCACTTGAACATACTATATAATGAAATATTTGCATCCTGTCGGAATATATCAAAATTCACCGACATTATTTACTATTTCAAGCGGATTAGTATAGCTTATTATTTCTGAAGCAACATTTTTTTCCATTGAAACTTTTTTAATCAGTATTTCCATTACTTGCTCTACCTTCAGAAATGGAATTACAACAATACCATCATTATCTGCAAAAATCAAATCATTAGGAGACACACTAACTCCACCTAATTTAATAGTCTGATTAATACTTTCTAATGTTGCCCTTTTTCTCACATCCTTACAATTATACCCTGCAGCAAAAACTGGATATTCAAATTTTCTTGTTGCATCCTGATCCCTTGTCACGCCTCCTACTATTGTAGCACTTGCCCCCGCTCTCATCGCAAGCATTGCATTTAATTCACCAAAATATGCGAATTCCCCGCATTCATTCTCAACAACAATAATATCATTGGTAGTTACTTGTTCATAGCTTACCAATGCATCATATATACCCCGAAAATCTTCTCCCTCATTTAGTTCCCGAAGTTTTAGCGTTTTCGCTCTACCAAAAACTTTCTTGTTATCCATATTACATTTTAGACCATTCACTACGCCATCAATCTGTAAATCATCCAAAATATCAGACAACATTGCACTGTTTATATTTTTTGCCATAAAATTTAATTGATTTATTTCGTTTTGATGCAATCCTTTCATAATTATTTCAGCGAGTCGGAAATCGGCCGGATAATTTACATCTACGGCCTCTATAGGCTCTGCCTCCAGCAAATAGGGCGAACTGCCATACCGCCTCTTCATATCTAATGCAACATGCTTATTTGTTACATACAGTCCCATCGTTTCTATTATAGTATCCGGTAAATCTTTGCTATTGGGAATATTCTCTCTATTATATAATGGGTTAGAGCCATCCCACAGATATTGCTTATCCTTCTTTACTAAAACAACCGAATCAAACTCTGACGTTTCTTTTAAAACATTGATTGCCCTTTTAATGGTATCCTTTTTAATAAAAGGACTGGTCCCTAAAATCTGAACATAAATATCCGCATCAACTTTTACGGCTTCATTATAGAAAAGACTGTGTCCGTCTGTTTTATTACTGGCAAGTTCAACTGCCCTTTTTAAATATATACACCCCGTATATTTTGCCATTTCATAAATGTCATCCGACTCTGTATCCAAATAGACTTCATCAATAAAATCACATTCCATCAATTTCTCTAATGTGTGTAAGAATAAAGGCTTTCCATCCAAGATGGTTACATTTTTATTCTTGATTCTTTCGCTGGTTCCCTTTGCAGGCAAAAAAGCCACTACTTTCATTTGCATATTCCTCCTAATATTTTGAAGCCTATAATACTTTTCCTTACATTAGAAAATAATTGACTCAGAATAATGTATCAAACTTTACTCTTTCAAAGACCTCAACCATTCCCCCTCTAGTGGCATTATATATTCTGAAACCATTAGCTCTTGAATACACTTCCGCCTTCTGATATGCCAAGTTAATACTGTCCTTTTGCCATATCACACCTTTATACAGATTGAATTTCTCAGTCTCATCCGAAGAAAAATAATTTTTTATAAAATGATTCCGTTTGTCAGTCTCATTTCCCAAATAATTATTGTCTACTCCGAGCAAATACATCTCGTCAAATCCCATATAAGCAGCTATTTGAATGGCCAAACCATATATAACTGTCGCGCCCGTATATGTGCCCATTGTGATATCATCGGAAAATTCCGGCATATTAGGTGCATATTCTCCACTGGTAATCATATGCACTAAATTCAAATCCGGATTGTCCGAATATTTCCTGGCAACATGATCCGAAACAAATAGAACAGAGCTTTCCAGCAGACTCTCAAACTTGTCTTTGCATCCTGAAACAACTATATCATCCGACAGGCATAAATAATCCGGTCTCCACGTTGTTTGATCATATATTTTATGTATATTGTTTGCCGCAAAACAAATCTCGTGATTTTCATGCAGCGTATGCAAATCCTCCATTGTCAGACTGGGACCGTTCCCAATGATAAACGCCCTCCGTCCCTTATGAATGTCCTTGAATTTTGCCAGCTCGGGATGATGGAAATAGGGAATGAATTTTTCAGCGTCATATATATCCAATATGTCAAATTTGTTATCCTTGGCGAACAAAACATCCCGTATATCGGTGTCCCTTCTCCGTTTATTTATAAGCAGACAATCAAACTCTCCCAGCTCCTCAAGGGGGCAAACCGGAATCCCCATATAATCCGACTTCTGACTTTCTTCATCTACAATGCCAACTACATGATCCAAGCGGTTTAACATGGCTATCTCTATCAGTAGATAGTCGATATACGCATTACTTCCGTAAATTACAATTTTCTTGTAACGTCCGATTCCATAATACAAGAGCGCATCCCGATAGCTCATGTATTGCTCGCTGTATGGTCCATTATATGTTGGCAGAACCTCCTGCAGCTTGTCTACATTAAACCTCTTAGGCCAAAACACATACTGCTCAACGCCGGCTTCCTTCAACTGTTCTTCAAAAAGCTCCGCATAGTTATTGGTAGTGATAATAATGCGAAAATCTTCCGCCAGTTTCACCATTTCATCAAAAGAAATAACCCTTTTGCCGCAAAAGGTAGTGCCATGCTTCTTATTATCTGCAAAACATTCCACGCATTCCTCTCCCAAATGCGTCAATGCACTTAAGCCTATGGCCCCCGCCCCAAAAAGAATAAATTTCATTGTCGTTTCTCCCTACTTTATTATTTACGGTATTTCTTTTTATATGCCCACTCCGTATGTCCCATACATATCACAGATAACGGACTCCCATTCTCCCCGCTGTTTCAACAGGTATTCTACAACATCCCGTACTACTCCCGCGCCGCCGCGGACGTCACTAATATACGAGGCGATTGCCTTAACCTGCTCGCAGGAATCCTTTGGGCATCCGACGAAAGCTGCCAGTGACATAGCGGAATAATCGTTTATATCATCACCAATATAACCCAAATTTTCTTTAGCAATGTTTTGTTCAGCCAAAAATCCCGCCAAAAATTCTTTTTTATTTTCCACTTTTTGGTACAGATAATCAATCTTCATTTCCTGCATTCGACGCGTTGTCGCCAGACTTTCACGCCCTGTTAACACAATCAACTTGATTCCCGCTCTACGCGCCGCCATAAATCCGATGCCGTCTCTCGTACAGAATTTTTTGATTTCATTGCCTGTATTGTCATAATAGATGCCGGCATCCGTCATAGTTCCATCGACATCCAGCACTAAATATTTGATTTGTTCAAACATAATTTATATAACTTCCTTACCGATCGCCTGGCCAATCTGTTTCATAGTCTCATACAGCTCTGTAAATTGTTCAACGCTTAAGGCCTGATCCCTGTCGCACATCGCGTCCTTCGGATTATGGTGGACTTCAATCAGAATGCCTTCACACCCCATAGCCACACATGCCTTTGCAATATTCGGAACTCCATAAGAATAACCCATGGAGTGGGATGGGTCAAGGACTAAGGGAAGCCCGGACATATGTTTCAGCGCCTCCGCGCCACAAAGATCCAGTGTAAATCGGGAGCTATTTTCAAAGGTTCTGATGCCTCTTTCACAATAGGCCAAATCGTGACAGCCCTCGGCGAGAATAAACTCCGACATCTTAACCATCTCATCAATGGTAGAGCCAAAATGCCTTTTCAATAATACCGGCTTTCCCGTTTTTCCTGCGCCCTTTAAAAGCGAATAATTATACATAGCCTTTGCACCAATTTGTACAATATCCGTAACCTCTGATACAGCTTCAAAATTCTCGGAGTCGGAAGTCTCTGTGATGATCCACATACCGAATTGCTCTCTAACCTCTTCCAGCCATTTTAAGCCTTCTTCACCGGCGCCCATAAATGTTCCGTAGGAGGTTCTGGGTTTGAAAGCGCCCGCCCTGAATACGGTCACTCCTGCGTCTCTAAGCTTTTCTGCCGTGTAAAGAATCTGGTCACGGCTCTCCACAGCGCACGGCCCCGCCATCACCCGACATTTGTCCTGTGTAAACAGCGGTTTCCCCTGATAGTAAATATCCTTGTTTATTTCATATTTTGTAAAATCCATTCTAATGCCTCCCTATAATGATGTGCAGTCCAAAATGCCTATCAATTTATCATCCTTGACACAGGGGATCGCCAAAACTCCTCTTTCCAGAAACATCTTATGATACAATACCAGATTTACTTTTGTATCATAAGAAAGTATCTGAGGTGAAGAATTCATAATATCCCCGGCTTTCAGGTTAAAGCAATTCCCATGGTACTTTTTGACAAGCCGTCTCATATCCCCATCCGAAATAATACCGAGAAGACAATCATCCTGAACCACAGTAACGATAGACAGCTTGTCTGTCTCCAGGGCATCCAGTACCGTTTCAAAGGAATCCTTCTCATCGATTGTAGTGAGACAATGTATGGGAATCATAACCTCTTCCACCGTGGTATCATTCTCTGAATATCGCAGCTGACAGATTCTTTCCGTCAGTTCACTCCCCTCCACATCCGCAAAAAAGGAGCCCACAACAATCAGTTCCAAATTATAATGTTTTATGATTTCCATTCGCCTTACATCAATTCCGCCGTCCACATGAATCTTTATATTGGGCATTAGCCTGCGAAGTTCACGAATTCTTTCTATATTTCCGCTGTTGAATTTTTGTCCTGAAATCCCCGGAATCGTACACATAATCAGAACAAAATCCAAAGCATCCGCCACTCTAAGTATTTCTTCCAGGGGAGTTTCCATGGTAAATGCCAGCCCTTTTTTCCCCTCAAAATGCTCTAACATATCAATATTCTTTTCCTTAAGATTTTCATATTGATAACACAGGTAATTCGCCTGTATCTCATTGAAAAAGCTGATATGTTCCATCTTGATTTCATCCGCAATCATATGTATGTCGAGTAACATTAAGCTTCGGATATCATACAGAGAATACAATTCCTCCTCAGAAACGCTTCCCCCTTCAATATAATCAATATGGAGCATATTTATCCCATTTGCCTTCAGCTTGCTTATATATACTTCCCTGTCCACTTTACACGAGAATAAAGAAACGCTCAATATCATGACAGCGCCTCCCGGTCAGCCAGCCTCGCCAAAGTTTCAGCATAATCAAAATCTTCTTTTGTATCGATATCAACGCCCTCTATCTCGTCCACAATCTGTAAATAAGGATGAAATCCTAATCTTCTGCGATGCTCCGTAAAAATCTCCTTTTTGAAAATATATGCCCCGCTCGTCTCCACGTAAACAGGTTCTATATCCTGAGTCTTAGGGATATCATTGATATCATAATTGAGAGGCTTACCCTGATACAGCGCAAAGGTCTTAAATTCACGCACTGTAACTGCTGAATCATATTCGCCGTCAATCACATGCCGTAAAGCATTTGAAATAGAATCCGCTTTCAGGAAAGGGGATGTCGTATTGGCAAACACATAAATATCCGCATCGACAGAATCAATAAACTTTCCAATCAATTCAAAGCTTTTCACGCTGTCTCCGTCATAATAGCTGTCCCTCTTCAAAAATTTTGTCCCTTCGGGAACATAATCCATAACTTCCTCGCTGCTGCAAAAGACATATACTTCATCGATTTCAGGAACCTGCAGCAATGCATTTGTCAGATGATAGCAAAGCGGTCTGCCCGCCAGCGGAAGTTTGTTTTTTCCCGGCAATCTCTGTGAATTCAATTTAATCGGTTCAAAAGCTACTATCTTCATAAATTATCTGACAACCTCCTTGATTTACCTATATTACTTCTCTTTCAATACATTTTCAAGGGTATCCTGAGGAACATTTTCAATCAATGTCGGATGGGACAAATTAACCAGTTTAACCCCATTCCTTTTACAATAATCATACAACAGACCAAATTGTATAATCTGTGTGAGCTCCACTTTGATTTCAGACAATATCCCCTGCGTTTTTACTTTTCTTTTCAGAACGACACTCGCCTCACTGTTACGCCCTTCAAATGCATGACTGTCAATGTCACAATTATCCAAATAATACAAAAGTTCCCCCTTCAAATTGGATTGATTGCAGCCAAGCAGATAAATCTCTGAAAAGCCCATATAAATCGCTATATTAATACTTGTGAGAACGACATTAAAGCCTTGCATCATAAATCGGGTTAAGTCTATATCCCGAATGTTCATTTTCTGATCAATACTCGTATATTGTTCCTGTGCATTGATATAATTCAGATCCAACACTGCATCCAAGCCATGCAATCTACAATATTGTTCTGCCTCAAATGGTATAAAACAGGATACTCCCTTTCCCTGCAGCTTCTGCACTTCCTGATAAAAGGTATATAATGCATTCGTCCAAATTCCAAGATAGTCGCCATCTGTGCATGTCCAATAATTGATATGAGCATTTTCCCACCCGGGCACTTTCATAATATGGTTGACACCAAAGACAATCTCATTTTCCAATAGTGAAAAATCAACGGTCTTCAGCGACGGACCATTTCCCATAATAAAGCAGCGCTCACCTTTGTGAATATCTTTAAATTTACTATTCTGCTGCATCTTCTGATATAAATCAGCATGTGTATGCTTATAAATGGGAAAAACCATATTACTCAAAATCTTATTATACATATCAGGATGGGTCACTTTGATACGGCTTCCGAGCTTATAAAATTTTGATGCATTGTTTAAAATCTCAAATATCTGCCGTTTCCTGCGATAGCCCAACTTTTTCAATTGCTTTGTCATTGCTTTATTGTAAGACGATGCTAACAGAATTACCGCATCGGCATTGAAGGGCTCCAACACCTCATCCGGTCTTTGCACATTTACTCCCTTGTATTCACCTGTCGCATAATTATCTACAATATGTATTTTTGACTGCTCAACTCCCGCCCCCAGCAAAAATGCCACAATACACTTGGCAAAATAATTGAATCCGAAACACACCACTATGGAAGCCTTTGAGAATACACCCTCATCATGCATCCTGCCAAGTCTGTAATACAATTCCCTTCTCTCATATTCGACCATTTTACCTGTTCCTCATCATTAGAAATTGAAGGTGTCGGGATTGGCGCCTACACGCCTTCCTGTGTCAATCCCCGCGATGACAGCCATATCCTCCGCTGTCAGTTCAAAGTCTGTCACATCTATATTCTTCCTTTGGCGCTCCCCATCGGATGATCTGGGGATGATGACTATTCCACGCTGGATATGCCATCTTAAGACAATCTGTGCCTCCGTCCTGTTATAGCGGTGAGCCATATCCATAATCAAAGGGTTCTCCAATACCCGCTTATAACAGCCCGAACCTCCTAAAGGACACCATGCCTCCGGCACGATCCCCCGGTCTCGTGAATACTGAATCAGAGCCTCATTATTAAACAGCGGGGACGACTCCACCTGATTCACCGCCGGCACGATATCTGATACCTTTGCCAAAAGCTCCAAATGCTGCACGTGGCAGTTGCTCACTCCGATGGCTCTGACCCTGCCCTCTGCATATAACTCCTCCATTACCTTCCATGCAGCATCAAAGCCTTCCGCAGGCCAGTGAATCAGATACAAATCCACATAGTCTGTCTGCAGCTTCCTCAAGCTGTCCTCAAATGCCTCCCGGACCGTATGCTGCCGTATATGGTCCGTCCACAACTTGGTCGTAATGAAAATGTCTTTACGCTCAATGCCGCTGTGGCGCACCGCATTGCCCACTTCTTCCTCATTGCCATACTGCCACGCCGTATCGAGCATGCGGTATCCCGTCTGCAATGCGCTTACGATAGCCTGCTCCTTCAACGCAAATGTTCCTAATCCAATCTGAGGCATTTCCACGCCATTGTTAAGGGTAACCGCCTGCATCCGTACCGCCTCCTTAAATATATTCGTCTATCGTTTTAGAACTTGCTTTCCAGTTGGAATCATGATGCCAGTTCCTCAAATCGCAATAGCTGCAGAACGGAATGGCATGGCATCCGAATTCTGTAATTTCTTCCCAACTGTTGACCTTGTAGATGTCAATCGAATCCTTATCTGTAAGCTCAAAATTCTGTCCAAAACTTTCATTCAATATACCGCTGTGGGCAGCCACCGGGCACATATATATCCGACCGTTTTTCAGCACATTAAATTTATTATAATATAAACATCCTATTCCAAGATAGTTCGGACTTGACTTGTCCGGCTTCATCACATGCTTATCCGAAACCTTTACCATCTTGGTAGGAGTCACGGCATGAATGTCAGATGACATCTTCAAATTTATGCCATACTCTTTCGCCTTTCTCTCCATCTCCTCATACTTCAGATTAATCGGATAGACTGTCACGGTTATATCTACCTTATAATCCTTGCAAGCCTGCCACAGATTGCCTTCCGGATAGTTCTCCCAATCTAACAGCAATACTCCGTTGGTGAGTATAATTAACTGGCAGTCAGGAAACGACTCCCTGACCACTTTTATGCACTTTATCAAATTTTTGTTGAGCGTGGGTTCTCCCCCCAGCAAGGTTATGCAGGCAATCTTATGGTCAAACAATTCACCCAGACGCTTCATATCCTTTTCAAACTGCTCTATATCAAGGAATCTTTCCTTGGATAATTGGGAATAATGGTCGCACATCTGACAGGAAAGGTTACAATGATCCGAAACATTTACCTCCAGCGTATACTCTTCCTTCGGCCGCCTCCGGACATTATAAGCAATCGCCGCCTTATTATATTCCGACATCCGGAAATAATCCGTAAATCCTTCCCTTCGGAACATCGGAATGATAGAGCCAAAGTATTTCTCTGAAATAGCCAAAATCACCCCTGCGCCTTTTTCCTTCATCACATCGTGGATATTCCTGACAGGCAGTTGCCGATAGACGAACTCCCTCTCGTCCTCCTCTCCCTGAGTAACGACAAATCCGTCAATTTTAATCCCTGACATATCAAAATATTTAAGCAGCATTTCCTGTTCATAGGCCGTTCCATATATATATAAATTCTCATATTTTGCGCAGAAATCAAACATGTCCTGCAATTCATAATAATGCGGCAGCTCATTGATAACATGGATCGACCTCTTTACGTCCAGTTTTACCTCCAATTTCTCTCCCATTTTCCCTCTCCTTTTGACATATATTTTCTATCGTAGTATTCAATCTCTTAAAAATTGGCAAGCACTTGTCCGACAACGGAATCGATGTCACCTACATAATCCAGCTCTATCGCATCCTGACACAATCCCATATCATTCAGGCTGAAATACGCCTTGGTTGTTGCCTGATAAAAATAACTGTCCTTGTCATATATAATCACTTTCTTCGCGCTTGCGGAACTGATAATATCGCACAATCCACACCTTGCCCCTATAAATCCTCCGGCAAGGCTGACAACAGCAGCCGCAATGCTCAAAGGAAAGAAAACTCCCTCCGTCCCTTTGATGGGCGGCTCTTTGGGACCACAGCTGTTTGTACACACCACATATCCTTTTTCATGCAGAGATACTACTAATTGCTCCCACATCCGATTGGGAAACTCCGATAAGGTATTGGAATAAGGCGCCAAAATGACCGTCCTTCCCTGAATCATATGATGCTCCTTGAGAAAGGCCTGGGCCTCTTCTGTATTTCTCCTCCAATCGGGAAAGCTTAATTTCAAATCCCCTTTAATTTGGAACACAATGTTCCGAAACACAGCGGTAAAATTTAAACCCTTATAACCGCGCAGACGCTCCGTCGGATTGGTATATACACTCACCCAGCTGTCATTGAGCACCAGCACATCGCATCTGTCGGGACAAAACACATTGGCCTTTACTATGTAATCTGCCATTTCCCCCTGCAACTGTTCAATATTCTGAATATCGAATAGCTGTGCGATTTTGCGGCAGGCCGTGCTTACTACGATAAACACATATTTGTGTATGTCTTGCTGCTCCAAATATTGCTGCAGCATTCCGCCAATCAAGTATACATCGCCTGTACCTGTATACGGACAAAGCAAAATCTTTTCACAATCCGGATACTTCTTCCGCAGCTTATTATACAGCTTTAACCCCTGCAATACCCTGTAAGTCTGCTTCCAGACTGTATTTTGCATAAACTCATATCTTACAAGCGAAAAGAAATCTCTATTTTCCTTTAATCCGTAGCCTTTTAATTGGCTTGCCATCTCGTCTGCATGATAGTATGAATAGAACAACACAATCATTCCATCCTGCCACTGTTCCTTAATTACAACAGGATCTTCTATTTCAACACCGGAGCAATACTTTCCCTGTTTCCGCACATCATTATCTACAATCCTGCTTATTTTGATGCCGAACTCCCTCAGAATATCCATTGCTTCCTTGGACGACTCGCCCGCTCCAAAGATAATGACCGTATTGTCCGCAGACACTTTTCCGCTATTAACCAGATGTTTGATATGTTTTCTGGTCCGTCTTCCCCAGCTTTCATAAATCATGCCCGCTTTTCTCCCTTTCGCGGCAAAATACGCAGCGCATAAATTCCTAAGCAAACCAAATCTTCTTTATCCACACCATGCTTGCCAAGTATATGTTCCGCCCAGTTTGATTCCGGCCATACGGCAGAGATGAAATACACGCTCCCTGAAAACCTCACAAGCTGATAATATTTCTTTATGCACTCACATTGTCCGGAACTGATTTTTATTTTGATGACCGAGCCGTCCAAATCCGGTATTTGATCGAACACATCCTCATACGGCGTTATCATGAATATGCTGCTCTGATGCTTCAATTCCATTAAATCACCGGCATATTCAAAGGCATACTGATTTAACTCATCATCCTGTTCTATCAGGAAGACAATAATACCATCTTTCCCGATTCCATATTTACGTCTCAGCCCCTTCCATTGAATACTCCCCTTCCAGGCCTGCGCTAACTGCCTCCAAACACCCATATCGGCTCCTTTTAGGAAATTTTTCTCTTGTTATTTTTCTTCATTCAGCACTTTACCGATGTGCCCGCCCGGATGATTGCGCCTAAACTCCGCAATATCCATATTCCGTTCTTTCGCAATCTGCATGGCAAGCCCTTGCAGCACAATCAGGTTCAATGTTGTAGAATTATTTGGCATAATGTTCCACAAATCCCCCTCATGCTTCAAATCCATGATGATATGATTCGGAATCAGCTTTGTCAATGTGCTCTCACGCACGAAGGAGAGCAGCCACATATTGACCTTTCTCTCCATAAGCAGATTGGCCAGATATACCGACTCGGACGTCTCACCGCTCTTGGTGAGGATGATGACCATATCGCCATCTTTGACAATACCCATATCCCCGTGGACAGCGGAGTTCGTATGTAGAAAATAAGCATCCATTCCCAATGATATCATGGAGCCCACGAATTTATCACAGATAGGAACATTTTTCCCCAGGCCGGAGACCACAATCTTGTGTCCGGAATCAATCGTGTCCACGGCTTCCTTTACCCACCGTTTAAAAGCATTCTCGTCCAGCGAGTGAATCGATTCATCAATCTCTTTTAACTGTTTCTCAAAATAGCTGATCATAGCAATCCTCCAAATAGTATAAACCATTATAAAAAGCGCCGCAGACTGAGTCATAATCCTGCCATGCATAGGTAGTTAACGACAGCCAGATAACCGCATGAATCAGTTTGATTTCCCACGGTTCTGCGCCGGTTAAAGCAAAGAAATCCTGCTCCATGTCCTCCCAATGATTGGAAGCAATCTCGAGCGTTACGTCCCGCTCATTTATCGAAAGCCTGAAATCCTTCAGGTTAAAGCGGTCATAATTGCCCACAAGGGAGTAATAAAGCTTACCCCAGTCATAAAGCGGGTCGCCATACAGTTCAGTAAATCCAAAATATCCCCTGGGGTCGATCAGCACCGGGGTTCCGTCTTCTCTGAGCATCATGTTGGAGAAGGTACAGTCACCATGAATAAAACAAAACTCCCTGCAATTCAGCCGCTCTAACATCTGTCCAAGCTCTCTCTTATAGTAAAACACATTTCTGCATTTCTTCCCATTGACAGTAATTTCCTGACAATTGGCAAACGGCACCAGATCGCGAATACTGTTGATTCTGTCCATCGTCTTATTGTAATAAGCTTGCTTTAAACTGAACGTGTCCGTTGGAATTTTTTCCGTCTCGTGCAGCTGCTTCAATGAACCGACAAGCTTCTCCAAAATCTTTTTCTTATCGTCATACGGAAGATCATATTCATAAATATTTTTCCCCCGGATACGCTCCATCTTCAAAGGATTCGTAGCATAGATTTCAGGCAGAATCGTAATATGGTTTTCTTTCGCCTTCTCATACCACCGGCATTCCCGGACAGCAAGCTTTCTGCCTTGTTCGTCAATCCCTTCCTTGATCACCATATCATCTGTAATCGTTATCCTGTTAAAAGGACGGCATTTCTCCTGCTGCAGTTTCTGATATTCCTCCAGCAGACCAAATTCCTTGGTTCCGGCGAGAGAAAGCTCCTGAAAAATCATCTGCTGCTCCTGCATCCATCTCACTAATTCCCCACTCTCCGGAACATCCTGAAGCTTGCTCTTATCCGTGAACAGAAAAAATCCTGCCACGCCGTGTTCATAAGATTTTTCCTCATAAAACCGCCCCTCCGAGTAACTCCACCTACAGGGGAAAGTAGTCGAAATGCCCACATAATCCGCTGTTGCCCCATCCCGGGTTGCTGTCTCATATCCTTCGGGCAGCTCGAGAGCCGGGGGCAGAATCAGATCTGACCACACCAGCATGAAGGGCTCACCCTCCGGAATCAAATCAATCGCCTGCTTTACTCCGGCACAGGTTCCCGTGCCGCCTGCGTCCACAATCTGATAAATCACTTTGGCAAAACACTCCAGATATTCGTGAAGCACTTCCTTCTTGTAATCCGCTATAATCACAAATTTCTTGTCCGGATATTTCTGGAACAAGTGAAACAGCATGGGCAGATTTTCCACCGGCACCAATGCCTTGGGCTTATTCCTGGTCAAATATTCTAATCGGGTTCCCTTACCCCCTGCCTGAACAATAATGTAATCCATACTATCTCCTCAATAATTCTATCTTTCTCTTTCTATATCAGGCAATTCAAAACGGTCTCTGTCAATATTAAAGGCAACCGCCGTTTCAAGTCCCGATGGTTTTCGATCGTTTACCACGATTCTTTCGCCAAACGGCATGTTAAACAATATCTCATCATAACGAATGCCCTCATCCTCAAGAAAGCAGATCGTACTGTCCCGATATTCTTCCGTTCTCGAAGTCAGTATGATCAATCTGTCATCTTGCGGGATGGAATCCAAATATTCCTTTACTCCGGGCAAAATACTGTCCTTCCCGTCCAGTTTGTATCCGTTATGTTTTAGAAGCGTACCGTCCAAATCAAAAATCCATGTCTTGGGCAAGGTTGACATTATTATCTTGTCCTTCATGCGTCCTCCCCTTTCACGACAATATTAGTCCATCCGTCCAACGCATATATATCAATCGCTTTCCAAGGTGTATCAGAATAATTATAATCAGGATAAAGCGCAATCTTTTTGGCATTCACATCTCTGATGACATCACACAGTCCACTGCGTATCCCCACAAACGTCCCTGCCCGCTCCACCACTGATTTCATTTCTGCAATGGAAGGCGCTATCGCAGCAGTACCGGGTAATGGTTTCTCATCACCCGATACATTTGTAAAACATTGATATCCCTTACTCACATAGTATACAACAATCTGCTCCCAAACACAAGCCGGTAAAGCCGTAACGGATTTGGCGTAAGGAGACAGAATAACAGCTCTGCCCTCCTGCATTGTCTCAAGTTTTCCGTACTCCGCAAAGCATACCGGAGCATATGGCCTGGTATCCTCCGGCAGACCAAACACGCCGCAGCAGTACATCTGTTCCAAAGTAATCGGCTTAAAATACATTGCCTTGGAAAGATTAACCACATACGGCCTGTCCTGATGCGGGATAAAGGTTCCTTCATCCCCCTCATATAGCGCGGCCTGTATTACCTCATCCATGTCCTTTTGGGCAAACGTCTCCACCTGATATGAACCAAACAGACGTACCACTTTGGCGCATCCGTTTCCGATAACCCCCACAACGCAGTTCTCAATCCCTCTTTTTCTCATAAAATGAGGGAGATACGACATCATTATGTATATATCTCCCAAAGCGGAAAAAGGGCAGAGAATGCGAAAACAATCCCTATACTTTGCTTTTAAGGATTCCAAACGCTTACTGCCCCGCTTTCTTCTTTCATTCATCCGGGTTATGGTTTCTTCCTCCAGCGAATACTCGGCATAACTGTTATAATCAACCAGCTTGCGCACCGGTCCAGTATATCCCATCCGCCTTAACTGTGCAGCCATTGCCGCATATGCTCTTGCGGCAATACACACAATCGTGCTGTCTTTCTCAGACAATATTTCCTCGGGCGCCTTAATCGGTATATTGCGATAAACATTTCCATGCTTATCGGTATTATTATCCAATATGGCCGTAACCATAAAGCCCTTTTCCAACAACAAATCGACCAATTCTTCGGTTGCGTTGCAATGTCCAAACAAATATATACGCGTTCCCTGTATGGCATTTTGTCTTATCAATTCGTTAAGATTGGACTTCATTTCCTCATAATGTAATTTGTCCATCCTCAATACCCTTCCTATATCCCAAAATAGCCATTACAGCTTCCTGCTCCGTCAAGATTCCTGCATCTGAATAGCCGAAAACTGTACCATATTGTCCGCCATCGGGAAAAACTGAAAACCGATCTGAAAATTCATAAGTCATATACAATTTCCAAAGATCCCATGTTTCCTGATGTGACAGTACCACATGGGGAAAACTCAGATCATATTCAACCCCTTCCTCTATAATAAGAAGAATCTTCTTAAGAAGTACCTTCTTAAACAGCTCTCCTTGTTCCGGCTTTTTCTCCATTGCTTGTATTACATTGCAGAAGCGCTCCCAGTCACTCCCTGCATAAACGGATTTGTCAGCAATCAGAAAAACCTTGTCATATTCGTTTAACACTTTTTGAATCAATTCAAGCATTGGATTTTTCCCTTTAACTTTCCGGACAAAATCTCAAAAAGGTATCCAGAGTCATTTCATCCGTTTCCTCAAGCAGGACTCCCTTGCTGGCAATCAGAAGCTTTTGCTCATATTCCTTAGCGCTTTCATCCAACGTCAGGTTCACGACTTCCCTTACAACCTCGTTTGTCTCCAGATTAACCCGTACAATCTCCCCGGCATTCTTCATCAGACAAATCAGCTCATTTCCCACATGACGAATAAACGGTTCCACTTCATGCATGAAGAAATTTCCTCTGGTGCAATCAGACTCATAAACACAAGTCAATTCTCTCTTATCCGGCTCAAAACGATACAATGTCTGAGCCGCATATGAGAATAGATATAAATTCCCTTCGAAATAATACCATTTTACAAAATCATCATACTTTTTTCTCCCCGTCCAGTCTATATGATATCTGTCCACAACACCATTGACCGGATTCCAGCACACAATACAATTCAAATTATCTGCAAATGTATACCAAAAGTTTCCGCCGCCATATGTTATAGCAACTGCATTCGCATCCGGCAATTCATAACGTTCCACTTTCTTAGTTCTGACATTGGTAATCCACAAACAATTTGAAGGAAGCTTTAAAGTATAGAAAGATTCCTCGTCCACGCTCCCATGGCTCACATATCCGCAAACCTGTAATTCGTCCCACCATTCCTCTCTCTCAAAGGTGTTATCGTCAACATTCCATCTCCACACGCCCTGCTCTCCAGCGCATGGAAGAAGATAGACTTCACCGGTTCCATCAAAATAACTCCATACATTATATCTAGTAGTCTTCTTAGAAGGTCTTTCCTCATCCTCGCTTAAGAATCTGCAGCAAAGAAGAGTATTATCATCCATGTCATATATATGTGCAAACGGCGCTGCCGCAGGAAGGAAACATATTTTATTTCCCTTTCTCACACATCGTATATGTATATTTCGGACATTCTGCGCCAATTCATCAAAAGGAATAATCCGTTCAACTTTCCCATTCACCTTATCGGCTATCACCAGCGCATTGTAATTGGTGTTGGCAAAGTATATTTTATCCCCATCCTCCACATAATCCGCAATACTTAAAAATGTCCTGTACTCGTTCACTCTATCCTCATTATTTGCAGAAGGCTCTATAGTTGAAAGCATAATGGGCTTACCCGTGTCCTGAAACGGCTGAAGAATCGCATTCATGTCACCGTAATATGCGTCGCAGTTCTTCACTGCCCGGTCAACATTATCCGACTCGTCACAAATACCCCATCCTGCAGTCTTGTATCCCTCCAGAATTCGCTGATACCTTGTTCCCAATTCAGGGGACACCTCATCCAAAATCTTCTTCATTACAGGATGCGGCCTCCACCATAACAAAACCGATTCCTTTGCTTTCTCAAAGGCATTTAAAGTCTGCTCGAGCTTATCCAACGCTTGCTGACCATGTCTGGCATAAAATACCGCATCATTTGCACTTAAAATAATACGCTTGCGCGTCCCGTCTTCTTTTAATGTATATGGCTGCCATTCCTGAGGAATTTCTGTGGGGACATCCTCCAACTCGATGTCCTCGATTTTTACAATTCCCACATCAAATGCGCGCTGTTCAATGCCCTTTACATACTCCCTAAGCTGCCGAAGCTGTCTTGCATAATAGGGATACTCGTGCATACCTGTTTTCTTTTGATATACAAGAGGATGCACATAAATGTTCCTCATTATATTGTCGTACTCTGCAGGTATCGGAAGCATAAATCCCTCAAACAGTGCGCTGTAACCATCCTCAAACCATGCTTTAGGGAAAATCCTTGTCTTACCATACTGGATGTAATCAAGCCATTCTACGATATAATCGCTCTCATCCTCACTATACATCATGGCAATATAGTTACCCCACTTCCAGAGTTCAGATGAGAGGGCATCCCAATTTTCATCTTCTAAAAGCTGATGATCCAGCGTTAATTTGCAGTTTTCCTCAAGATACGCAATACCTTCCCTGATTTCTTCCTGAAAACCTTTTCTTTGATTTTGACTCTCCTCATCCTCCCCGTCATAATCTCCGCGCCCGATATTCTTAGCTAACTGAGCAATTCTTCCAGCCATAGCTAAGAGATTTTCCTGTAATTGCCTCTCTTTCGCATCCCTTGGCATATAGTCAAGCGGAAAGATATCCAGTCCCACCGTAAAAGGGCATCCGTGGAACTGTTCAAGCCACTCTTTTGCAATGCTGATACCACTTCCGCTGTTTACACATGTATGATACTGTTCATATCCCTCATCAGTTAAAGGACTTCTGACACGATATCCCTCCGGCAATTCCTTGGGCAGTAATTTCATGAGCTTATTGTAATCCGGTCTTTTTACCCAGATATCCATGTCGTCATCCCATGGCACAAATCCCTCATGTCTGATGGCTCCCAGCAAAGTGCCATAAGCCGCATACCATTTCAAGCCATGTCTGTCACAAATCTCTGCAATTTTCTGCAACATCTCCAGTTCTGCGGCCCAAACGGTTTTCATTGTAGTGTCTATATAGAATCCGTTGCGAACCTCCTGCTCAAAAAATCCTTCCTGAAATTCCAGCATATATGCCTCCCGTTCCTATGTGAAATCAATGCAAATTTTCACACTATTTAATAGTGTTATCGGCATATTCCGGATTTTTCTTAACATTCTCATGCTCCTGCGTCAGATATAAAAATTTTATAATTATTCGGAAGCTGGCACATCGCCATAAAACCATAAATCTTCTTCAAATACCTCCTGCTCGGAAACTATTTTCTCATGATAACAGATTTCGGAAAGCGATGTGGCAATATTGCGGCTCCCGCAAAAAGAATTCCCCTGTCTTACCGGTGTCCAGAACTGCTCCGGCCCCGTTCTATCCCAAAAAGATTGAAAATAGCTCTCATCATAAAAAATGATAATCTGCTTATAGAATTCCTCTGCTTTGATATATAGTAAAAATTTATTTAGTCTCTGATACTCCGCCCGAATGGGCCTTATGATAATAAAGATACAGACTTTACATGATACATCTGTAAAGCCCGACGTAAGACTACTACTCTCGAATTTCCTGCACACAGCCTTTTCTATGCGAATTTATGCGCAAAGTCTTCTATGGACTCTGCCTTGGCCGCATACTTTAAATACTCGTTTAACACAGTCAGATTCTTTTCGTTCATGATTTTCTCCGTCAGTTCATCCGGTATGGCTCCAATTTCCTGCAATAGCAAAAGAATGGCTTCAGCTTTACCCTCTGTCCGACCTTCTGCCCGGCCTTCTGCTCTGCCCTCCGTGCGCTCTTCCTTCAACACTTCCTTCAACAGCATAAAACGCTCCTCCACTTCCACAGAGGAATTCTATGAGCAGATTATAACATCAAATTGTGCTGTCTGCAAATTATTTCTGCCTTATATCCGGCTTTTATTTACCTTCTTAATAAGAATAACATATAATAGAACAGTCTCAGACAACAGAGCTTCCATGCCGTTCTTCGTTCATAATAAGCAGTCGGTACGCCCGGATCATTCCGGACATATACACACATAAAAACAGCCCGATCCCGGCCATCACCATCCCGCAGGCCAAAACAATATTATCCAGGACATCCATTTCCACCGAGACCAACAGCGGGCAGAGTAAAAAACCTATGGCAATCAAAGCAATACCAATCAGATTGAGCATCTGAGCCGATTTCTTTTTGCCGGCATAGGCGGAGGATAATTCGGATTTTACGTTTTTATCAAAAGATAAGCGCTCTGTCCAAAGCCTGCGATATGGATTGTCCGCCATCTTTACGGAAAACAGGAGCACGATTCCCAGAATAATCAGCGCCATGAACAGGATCATGCTGATTTCCGCATCCCAGAAAGAGAGGGATAAACTGCCGACAAACAGTCCGACCGCAATGCCTATCTTCCACAATCTTCTCTTTTGATATTCAAGAAATCCCTCTGCCATTTCCCGGCTGACATGGATTCCCCCATCATCATGATTGATTTCCTGTCTTTGTAAATCTTCCTCATTGAGAAGATAATCCATGGAGACATGGAACAATTTGCCCATGCGGACAATCTTCTCCGTCTCAGGATAACCATTGTCACACTCCCATTTGCTGACAGCCTGCCGTGAAACTCCTAATTGACAGGCCAATTCTTCCTGAGACAATCCGTTTTCTTTTCTCAGCTTTTGTATCTTTTCTCCAAAAGTCATATCCGTCTCTTCTCTTTCTGTTTCAGTATCATAAAGCATATCACAAAAAAGAGTATTCCGTAAATAGTGGTGATCGGCGTCGCCAGCCCCACCAGTATCAGGGAAGCATTCGGGAGCCGCGACATAAAAATCGAGACCGGAATTCTGATACAGAAAGCGGAAGAAAGTCCCTGAAGCATCACAGGGATACTCCTTCCACGCCCGTTAAAATAACCAACACTACTGAACAGCACACAGGTCAAAATGCAATCTATGGAAAATCCTTTTAAATAATCCGCACTTTGGGCGATAACCTCCATGTCATCGGTAAAGACGGCGGACATCGCGCTACCTCCAAAAAATCCTCCAAGGAAAATGACTACTCCCACAGCACATCCGGTACCCATGGCGGTGAGGAAGCCCTTCCACGCCCGTTCCTTTTGTCCTGCTCCTATATTCTGTGCCACAAAGGCAGATACACTCTGCATCACCGAAGATGGCACCAACATAATGAAGGAGATAATCTTCTGGGCAATCCCATATCCTGCCGAGGGCATAAGCCCCATCTGGTTTACAATAGTATTGACCACGAGAAATGAAATCTGCACCATGGTTTCCTGAATGGCAATGGGTACGCCCACACGCAAAACCAGTTTCAGCTCCCTTGCATAAATCCTGCACTGCGCAAAGGAAAACGAGATGGGAAGCTTTTGTCTTCGGATAATCGCCGCCGACAGCACCACAGAAACGAGCTGAGCCAGAACCGTTGCCAGCGCGGCGCCCGCCACATCCAATCTGCATACGCCCACCAAAAGCAAATCCCCTATAATATTCACTACACAGGCAATTCCCACAAAGAGAAATGGGAGATTGGCGTTTCCCACCCCTCGCAAAACACCGCTGATTACATTATAGGCGATAATCACCAGGATTCCCGCTGAACAGATACGCAAATAAAGGATGGTCTTATCCACAGATTCGGCAGGAACCTGCAGTATTCCCACAATCTTCCCGGCAAACAGCTCCAGCACCACCGTCATTACCACCCCAATCCCGGCAAAGAGCAGGATGGTGGTTCCCACTGTATTCCCGGCCTCCTCGGGTTTTTGCTCCCCTATGTGCTGGCCAATTACCACGGTAGAGCCCATGGCAAGACTGGTAATAATAAATGTCACCATCTGCATAAAACCGCTTCCGGTTCCCACTGCGGAAATGCTGGCCGCGTCTCCAAACCATCCCACCACCATCAAATCCACCGCACCGTAGGCCGCCTGTAGGATAAGCGCACCGAGCACCGGCACCGCAAATCGAATCAAAGCCCCGAATATTGACCCCTCCAAAAAAGAATTCTCTTTTACATTTTTCATCGATTATCTCCTCCTCTGTCCGGCATTGTCTGATCCAGCCGTTCAATGAGCCGATATATAGCATTATATGGTATCGCCCGCATATGTCAAGTATCTGACAAATTGTGTTCCTGCTAAAAATAGCTTATAATAATATTGGTAAGCAGGAATTCAGGAGGCTATTATGGACAGGAAAATGGCTGTAAATGAAAAAGAATATGAAATACTCCGATTATTAGGGAAGGGAAAAGGGGGATATTCTTATCTGGCAAGCCACGGCACCCAAAAATACGTTCTCAAACAAATCCACCATGAACCATGTGATTATTACCAGTTTGGAAATAAGATTGAGGCGGAATTAAATGATTATAATCGCCTCAGGGAAATCGGAATAAAAATTCCTGCCATGATTGATATCGATCTCAAAAATGAACGCATACTAAAAGAATTTATTGACGGCGATACCATTTACGAATTAATTCTGCAGGATAAGATGAAATCTGCTTATGTTGACCAATTGCGCGATATGTGTCATTTGCTATATGCCGCTCATACCAATATAGACTATTTCCCGACAAATTTTGTTGTGCAAAATGATGAATTGTACTATATTGATTTTGAGTGCAACGCATACATGGAAGAATGGAATTTTGAGAATTGGGGTATAAAATACTGGTCAAAAACTCCGGAGTTTTTGCAGTATGTAAAAGGTTAAAAAAAGAGAGAAACGCAATCGGTTTCTCTCTTCCAGTTTCAGCTGATTGATCTTCCAAGGTTATAAGCCTCTATCAGTTCCGGCCGGTCTTTGATATCTCCTACGGCCATCACACCGCCGCACAGAACCTTCCCGAGACTGTTCCAGCCGAGATGTTTCTCAAGCCGGTCATACCAATACAGGCTTTCCTCAAATCCATGCCCTTCCGCCGCCATCAGCAGAATACTTTCTTTATGAGGGTTCCTATAATCCGGGTCGCATTCTGCGACAGCAAACAGGCGGTCAAATGCCGTCTTCAACTGCCCGCTGATTGTCCAGTAATAAAGCGGCGACGCCAGTACCACAATGTCTGCCTGCTTATAGACCGGATAGATTTTTTCCATGTCATCCTTCTGTACGCAAGGACTGTCCGGGTTTTTCCCTCCGCCAAAACATCCTTTACAACCGTTTATGTTCATGCCGTCCAGAAAGAATTCCGTCACGGTATTTCCCGCGCTTTCTGCCCCTCTTGTAAATTCCCTGATCAATTCGGCAGTGTTGCCGTTTTTACGGGGACTGCCGTTCAAAACGATAATCTTCTTACTCAAATATCAGTCCTCCACTGCATCTTAAAATTTGTCTGCCAATTCCGCAGCCTGCTTGCAGCCATCCGTTTTTTCAATCTCACCGGCATTCAAAACACCCGGGACAAGAACCTCCCCAACCATTTTCCATTTTAATAACGCAGCCGAACGCTCAATCGGAACGCGCACGCCATCCATGACAGACAAATCTTCCTCTTCACAACATGTGATCAGCGCGCACTCCTTTCCTGCCACATCCTTGCCTGCAACGCAGAAAGAAAACAGTTTATCGATCACGCCTTTTATCTGCGCTGGAATGGAATACCAATAAACCGGCGTAGTAAAGACAATTCCATCCGCCTCTAAAATAGCAGGAGCAATCTCATTGAAATCATCATCAAAGGAACAGGCCTTGCCGCTCTTATAACAGGTCTCACAGGCATGGCATCCTCCCACCGTTTTCATGGCGGCATCAAACCGGGTAACCGTATGGCCTTTGTCCTGCGCTGCCTTGATAAAAGCATCCGTCATGGCAAAACTGTTTCCATTTTTTCTCGGACTTCCTGTAATTACAACAATTTTTTTACTCATAGATACACTCTCCCTTGACTTGTTTTATCGTTCATACTATGATATTAACAGGAACTAAACAAAATACAAGTACGCACATTGAAGTGCGATACTTACCTAAAGGAAAGTGTAAAATGGAAAAGCGCTGCATATCACAGGAATGTTTGAATGACACAGGTTTCAGCTATACTTTATCGCTGATCAACGGAAAATATAAAATGACTATCCTTTACACCTTAATGGAGTTTGGGATAGTCCGTTTTAACGAGATGAAAAAATATATCGGCAATATCTCTTACAAGACCTTAAGCTCCACCCTGAAAGAGCTGGAAGCCGACAGACTGATCCATCGGGAGGAATATCCTCAGATTCCCCCCAAAGTGGAATACAGTCTCACCGAGCGTGGGAAATCTCTGATGCCTATTCTGGACGGAATGTGTGAATGGGGAGCCCAAAACAGGATCTGATTTATCTGAGCAACGCCATGCTTCCGGTTAATTTGTTGACCTTCTTTTTAGCTCCGCCGTCGATTACTATAACGCATTTTTCATTCTGTAAATCCATCTTTATTCACCTCTCACTTCTCCCATTGTATTCAGATAAGAAAAGCCCTGTCACTGCCAGAGCCGTTCCCGCAATCAAACTCCATGTCACCGGTTCTTTCAGTATCAACACGGATGTCGCCACCGTTATGACAGGAACCATGTAAATGTAAACGCTGGTTCTGACCGCTCCCAGAGTCTTCACTGCAAAATTCCATGTGACAAAACAGAGTGCGGATGCCCCAATGCCCAGATACAGGATATTGAGCAGACATGTCACATCTGCAAACCGTTCCAATCCTGGCTCAAACTCAAAAAAGAATAACGCCGGAACCATGAAAAGGATGCCGTAAAAAAATGTCCTGCGTGTGGTGAGAATAACCGGATATCCAAAGCTGCTGATTTTCCTTGTCAATATGGAATAACATGCCCATACAAAAGCCGCGCAGACTGCCAGTATATCCCCCATAGGATTCAGTTCCAGTCTGGAACCGTTAAAACCAAGCAGCGCAACACCAGCCATTGCCACCACAAATCCAAGGACAAAGCTTGCCCGCAGCTTCCCCTCCGACTTTATGAGCAGATGTGACAGTATCGCCGTAAAAAACGGTGCAACCGATATGATGACACCCACATTGGAAGCCATCGTATATGTAAGAGCAATGTTCTCCAGCAGATAATACAGACATATTCCACACAGTCCCGCCAATGCAAAAGTAATCTCCTGTCTGCGGCTTACTGCCTTCAACCGGCGCGGACAGACCAGAAACAACGCCGCAAATCCCATGACAAAACGGAAAAACAGAATCTCCACAGGTCTGAACTCCACAAGCAGTATCTTAGTTGATATGAATGTCGTCCCCCATATGATAATCGTGAACAGCGCCGCCAGATGTCCGACTGATTTACTACTTTTCATGCGGCCCACCCTCTCCGTCCCTTTCAGAGAATATTTCACGGTAGATGCCCGGCGCAAGCCCTATGAACTGATTAAAATAATTTGTAAAATGGCTCTGATCTGAAAATCCGGTCCTTATGGCTGTCTCCACTGGCATTATCCCCTCCGACAATAGCTTTTTCGCCTCATTGACGCGGATTGTCTCAAGATAGCGGTACGGTGTGACTCCCTTTGACTTCGTAAAAGCACGGAGCAATGTTGATTTACTAAGCCCCACATAGCGGCATATCTGATTCAGATAAATTCGTTCCGCAAAGTGCTGCTCCATATACTCGCAGGCCCTCTCTATCTCCTGCCTGCACTCCGGGATGCAGCTTTCAAAGGGCTGTCCATATTTCTGAATAAGCAGTGAAATCAGAAAAAGCAGATTTTCCTCTTTTCCGAAATCACCGGCCCCCTTCATGACCATCTCATGCAGCGGGCGCAGATAACAGACAGCCTCCTCATCATAGATAACATTCTTAGAAAATCCCGGCAGCTCCCGTTTCCCGGTAACTTCCTCCGCCAACTCAAGCATAGTTTCTTTTGAAATATTTAATCCCCGATAATCAAATGTCCCGCCGTCACTCTGCACACAGGCATGGTTATCCCCCGGATTGAAAAGTACGATGCTGCCTTTCTCTATGGCGTATTCCCTGTTCCTGCAGGAAAGCTCACGTGCGCCATCCTCCACAAACCCTATGACATAATATTCGTGAAAATGGTTTGGAAAAGGCTGCACAATTCCCTCAAAACGGTAGGCTTCAAGTCTCAACTCATCATCATATACAACAGTTCGCATCTCTTTTTTCATGTGAGTTTCCCCCTTGTCACAGTCATTCTACCGCTTATTTTGAAATACGTCTTGTAAAATATCTTCATTTTAAATAATCAGGCATTTCCAATTCCCCCTAAAATATGATAAAATATGGAGGAAGATTATAAATGCAGTATGCATTGAAGTTTGAAGGGAAGTGTAAACATGAAAAAAGTACAAATTATAAGTGTATGCATTTTGATTGTTACTTTAGTTGTAATGGGAGTGAATAGGTTTATTGCTCCTTTACCCGATTTGATTATAAGAATGGACGGCATTATAATGATAGCAGGCCTTTTTGCTGCTTCTTTCAGCACTGTAAAATGTATTTAAGTTCCTCTTCATAAATCTCCCTATCTTTGTCCTTAAATACATTAAAGATAACACGGTCAAATTTCTCCCCATATTCCGCCAGAAACTCTGTGACTGTCTTTACCGCAATCTTCGCCGCCTCTTCATTCGGGAAATGGAACTCACCCGTACTGATACAGCAGAAAGCCACTGTACGGATTCCATTCTCCACACAGCATTTGAGCACATTGCGGTAACAGCTCTCCAAGTCCTTCCGCAGAGCATTGGTCAACTGATACCCGACTATCGGCCCCACTGTATGAATAACATATTTTGCGGGCAGATTATATCCCTTTGTCAGCATGGCCTGTCCGACAGGCTCCTCGTATCCCCGTCCGGCCTGCATCTTTTTGCGGTTCATATAATGTCCGCACTCAGCGCGCAGCCTGATACCCGCCGCACTGTGGATGGCATTGTCAATACATTTATGGCATGGCACAAAGCAGCCTAGCATCTGTGAATTGGCTGCATTCACAATGGCGTCCACGGAAAGTCTCGTGATGTCCCCCTGCCAGATGGACAGCTTATCCGCATATGGATTACTATATCCATACTGCTCCCTCACGTCGGGAATCTCTGCCGGCGTGACAATCCCTTTCTCCTGTGCCTCCTCAGTCAGGAACTTATCCTGTACTTTCAGCACCTCCTCTGACATATACCGCGGCATGCGTATATTCATGAGAGAACGGAGAGCCATCCTCTTGTCCTCATAGCGTTCTCCCACCTCTAAATCCTTATACTGCACGGAATCTTCCTTAAATACCTCAAGCAGATAATCCAGCCTTTTTTCCTGTTCTTTATTTTGTGTCATCGTTGCCCTCTGTTTCATTATTCCCGCCTATCTGTCACATAAATCAAATGCCTTCAGCAAATCCTCGATACTCACTGCCATATCTTCATTGATACCAACCACACGCTCCCCGAACTCCTCCGGCACAACAGCTTCGTCCAGATTAAGCCGTATCAGGGACATGTCTCCATGCTCCCTCATCAGCTTCTCAAAGGGAAAACGGATGATTGTAGGCGTATTGAATCCCACTCCCAGCTCCAGCAGCACGGTTTTTTTATCCTCGCATTCCCTCAAAAATTCCCCAAATCGCCGCTCCGCCTCATGCCACGCCTCATCCTCCACAAAATACTGGTCGCTGCGCAGATTCATTTCCATCGGTCCGGCGCATACCGGACATTTGGGAACCATGTGAGACGGCACCTGACAGTCCTCTCTGGCCTGATCCATCTGCCCAAACAGCTTTAGCGCATCATATGTTTTGGGATGGCATCCCCTTTGACATTGAATCAGTCCATAATCCCCCTGAGTTGCAAAAACCTTTGCCTCATCAAAGCCGGCGAGAAAAAACTGATGGTCAACATTTGTGGTCAGGACAAAATGCTTTTTCCCCTCTGCAAGTCTGTATACTTTCTCGTATAAAGGCAGAGCGCCGGGCAGAATGCGGTTCACCATGCCGCATTTTGACCAATACCCCCATTTTGCCTCTTCTGTGGGAAAGGGATAAAATCCGGCACTGTACATGTCCTTCATGTAAGGACCGCCATATTTGTCAATAAACTCCTTAAAATTCTCTGTGAAGCGGGCACCTCCCATTGTGAGTCCGGCCGCCGCAGACAGGCCTGCCCCCGCTCCGATCAGAATATAATCCGCTTCTTTGAGCAGCTTTGCTGCCTGTTTGATCTGTTCCATGTATGGCGTCTGCTGGAACACATAATCCCTGGCGGGAGTCCCGCACAAAAAAGTTTGAAATGTAGTCGGTTTTTTCCTGCCATATAATATATGCTGCGCCACCATTACCCCTCCATTCTCTACATCGCTGAATATGCGAATTTACGCCCTCATGGCATCTTGTTGTAATATTGTTCGTTACATTCGCATCATATCACCCTCTTGATGTAATGTCAATAGTTACATTATGTTTCATTCCATAAAGTAAAACCTAAAATCATAACACCTCCAATTATCTGCATGGCAGTCATGTCTTCTCCCAAAATCAGGACAGACACAAGAACTGCCACCAGCGGATCGATATAGCTCAATATAGCAGCTTTCTGCCCCGGAAGTTCTCTGAGCGAGGAAAAGTACAGACAGTAAGTCACGCCGGTATGGACAAGGCCCACAATCAGCAGGCAGACCCAGCCTGTACTGTTAAGACCAGAAAGCGTCACTCCGCTTGTGAATCCCACATAGGGGATCAGGACAAGAATTGCAGCAATAAACTGCAGAAATGTCCGGTGTATACCCTCGACCTTCTTAATAAACTTATTAAACAGAACAACAGTTGCATAAAGACAGGCAGCACCCAGCCCAAAAAGGATACCGATAAAATGATTGTTCCGGGCTGACAGATCCCCAAGACCTGTAATCAATACAATACCAAGTGTGGACATAAAAAAGCATATCCATTGCTTTGCCGACATCTTTTCCTTGAATAGAATGGGGCAAGCCACCGTCACAATGACGGGAGCAAAATAATAGCTGAGCGTCGCAACGGAAACCGTAGTGTACTTATACGCTTCAAAGAGCAATATCCAGTTAAATCCCATAGCCACGCCTGACAGCAAAAGAAGAGGGATTTCTCTTTTGATTTCCCTGAATGGAATTTTTTGTTTTGTGATAAATAAAAACGCCGCTATCAGCAATGCCGCGAGAATTGCCCGATATAGAGCAAGCTCGCCGGAAGATACAGAAATATTTCTCACAAACAGCCCCAGTGTACCAAACACTGTCATTGAAATAATAAGCATGATTCTCGGACTCATAAGGCGCTTCATAATAATTTCCCTCTCGGTTTTCTTATCTGTATTTTATCAATGCAAAATATCCTTCTCCATATACCGTTTTAAATACTTCCCAGTCAAGCTATCCCTGTCATCGCAAATCTCCTGCGGCATCCCCTTTGCGATGACCCTTCCGCCGTGACTGCCGCCTCCCGGCCCCATATCGATCACATAATCCGCATTGCGGATAACATCCAGATCATGTTCGATCACAATGACTGTCGCTCCGTTTTCAATCAGTCTCTGAAATACCTGTAAAAGCGTCTCCACATCCAGAGGATGCAGACCGATGGTCGGTTCATCAAAGACAAATACAGAGTCTGACTGCCCTTTTCCCATCTCGCCTGCCAGCTTCAGCCTCTGTGCCTCCCCGCCGGACAGACTCGGCGTTTCTTCTCCCAGTGTCAGGTATCCGAGACCGAGATCATGCAGCACCCAAAGCCTCCGCTCTACATTCGGCATATCTACACAGGCATCCAGAGCCTCATCGATGCTCATATCCATAATTTCGGGAAGCGTATATGTACCGCCCTTTTTTGAAATCCGCCGGATCAGTCCTGCTTCCTGCGCATACCGTGAGCCGCCGCAATCCGGGCAGGTGATTTCCACATCCGGTAAAAACTGCACATCGAGACTGATAGAGCCTGTGCCGTCGCAGACCGGACAGCGCAGCTTACCCGTGTTATAAGAGAAATCTCCCGCCTTATATCCTCTTTCCTTTGCGTCCGGCGTTCTCGCATATATCTTACGCAATTCATCATGTACATCGGCGTAGGTCGCCACCGTGGAACGGATATTCACCCCGATTGGCGTCGCGTCAATCAACTTCACCTGACGGATGCCATCCGCTGAAACCAGGCGCACATGCTCCGGGAGTTTTTCTTCTTTTATGAGCGCGTCCAATGCAGGAATCAGACTTTCCAAAATCATCGTCGTCTTCCCGGAACCGGAAACTCCCGTCACAGCAATCAGCCGCCCTTTCGGGAAATCCACTTCCAGTGGTTTCACGGTATGGATTTCAGAAGTGGACAGATGGATTGTACCCAATTCAAACATCCGCTCCGAGGGAATATGATTTCCTACATCAATCACCCTCTCTCCTGTGAGGAATCCGCCGATCCGGGAGTCAGGATGTTTCTCCACATCATTCAGATTTCCCTGTGCAATGATCGTACCTCCGCCCGCTCCGGCCTCCGGCCCAAGCTCTATGAGCCAGTCCGCTTCGGAGAGCACATGCGTATCATGATCCACCAGAATCACTGTGTTGCCATCCTGCAGGAGGTCATGCATGACACCCGTCAATCCTTCCATATTGGAGGGATGCAGACCGATAGACGGCTCGTCGAGCACATACAATACGCCTGTCGTGCGGTTCCTGACCGCCCTTGCAAGCTGCATTCTCTGTCTTTCCCCCGTGGACAGCGTGGATGCGGCACGATCCAGCGTGAGATAGGAAAGTCCCAAATCTGTCAGCCGTTTTGCCGCGCTTTGAAAAGATTCGCAGATACTCTCCGCCATAGGCCGCATTTCCTCCGGCAGAGAATCCGGTACGCCTTCCACCCACGCAGACAAATCAGAAAGCGTCATTGTGCAGGCTTCGGCAAGCGAGATTCCGCGAAGCCTTGCTGCCCGAGCCTCCTCTGAGAGTCTGGTTCCGCCGCAGTCCGGGCACACGCCCTGCCTCAGGAACTTCTCTACCCGCTTCATCCCCTTCAGAACGATTTGTCAAGGACATAATGAAAGATATTAAAAAATGCCCGAAAATCCAGTGTTTTCAAGCACTCCCGCAATACACATATTCAGTTCTTTTTCATGCCCTGCATATCGTTTTCTATCAGACGGATAATTTTATCGTTCATGCTTTCCCTGCTCTGTCGGCTGTAATGAAATGATACGTCATAGGTGGTGTTGCCTATTTTCTTAGTAAATCCCCTGCGCTTTTCCTGCGCCCTCTTGGTGCTGTCTGCTTTCTTCATTCTCTGCTCCTTTACATGAAAAAAAGCGCATAGACTGATTTTCTATACGCTCTGACGCTGTGATACTTATTCTGTTGTGATTGTGATAATTGTTAGCTGTTAAATCACATCTTACTTACGAATGACTTTCCTCATACCAGAACCACAAAATTCATGTGGGATTATTTTAAATCCCATTTTCTCATAAAATGTTTCTTTTCCTTTTTCTGCAATCAACTGTATAGTGGAACGTCCGCCGACTGGTGTTGTCTTATCGACATATTCAATTATCATACTGACAATTTTATTGCCAATACCCTGTCTCTGATAATTCGGCTGTACCACAATATCAGCTATCATATAGTACATTCCGTCACCAATCAATCGTCCCATTCCAACAGTCTGATTATCATCAACTGCAATTATTGTGTACAGACTATTGTCAAGAGCTTTTTGGGTCTGCTCTTTTGAAAAAAGCAACCACTCAACACTCTCCCTTAACCTGCAATAATCCTCATAGTGTAACGCATTTTCTTTATATTCCATGTGCTTTTCCTCCAACAATCAATTTTCTGACCTGTGAAAGTGTTTTTCATTCAAATATGAATTTGAAAATCTTCAAAATCGTATATACCAGCCCCCTGCATTAACAATCCCTTGTCGGATAATTCGCTAAAGGCTTTCTCAATCCTCCCAATTATGCCAACTGAAATATTAAGCTGATGGTGTGCAGGCAAAAGTCGCTTTATCTCCAAAGATTTCACTTTTTTAACTGATTGCCAAAAAAGGAATGGGTCGGTTGTTGGATAAAAAGCGTCAAGGCAACCGCTATATATTAAATCGCCCGAAAATAAATACTTTCTTTCTGGCTCATAGAAACAGCAATGCCCCGGAGAGTGTCCGGGTGTGTGAATGACAGTCAAATTCCTATTTCCTAAATCTATGCAATCTCTGTCCCCTAAAATCCTTTGTGGTATTCCCTGAAAAATTTGATAATTAGCTATATCAAAATTCGGTGGAAATTCGCAGGGCTTGCACATAAGATTGTACTTTACTTCTTGTAATGGTATCGGAAATTTGACAGACAACCAATCTTTTTCTGTTTCATAGACCGCAATATTATCAAAATATTTATGTCCTCCAATGTGATCCCAATGTATATGTGTTGTTATAACCATAATGGGAAGTGTTGTCAAACTGTCAATAATCTTTTTAATATTCGCAATTCCTAAACCAGTGTCAATTAAAACTGCCTTTTCAGTACCACATAGCAAATAACAATGGGTTTCCTCCCAATGTCCATACTCACTGATTGCAAATGTATCAGTATCAATCTTTTCGACTGTAAACCAATCTTTCACTTTACTAATATCTCCTAAACTCTTTATTTCTGCCGTTAATATAATACCACTATCACGCTTATATTTCTATCACATTTCCATTAAATTTCTTCCTCCCTCCGCTTAGTCCTGCTCTGTTGCCTGTTATGCTGTCGGCTCTCGTTCTGAAGTTCCCTTTCAAGGTTTTTCTTGTTATAGCTGATTACCTCGGCATACGCTAACTCTGTGGCAGTCCTTGACTTTTCTCTGCTGATACTGTCATACTCACTTTGCAAGGATTGTATTTCCGCTTTCCACTGTTTCGGTGTTATCTTCTCGCCCTGCTCCAAAAGGTTCTGCAACCGCTCACGCTTTTCGGGATATTTGGCAAGGCTCTCTTTATGTTCCTTGTCAAACTTCATTTTTGCAATTCCTTTTAGTGACTGGCTCTCTTTGTAGGTGGTGCGGTATGGCTCATAAAGGGCATACATTTTTGACAGTTCCTTTAGTCGGCTTAGTTTCTGCCCCTTTGATAAATGTACGCTGTCAAGCTGTCCGTATTTCTGTTCCATATCTGCTGTGAATTTCGCAAGGCTCTCAAAACTGTCTATCTTCCTTGTGGTGATAAACTTCTCTGCATTGTCGGCTGACTGCAAGGCGGTTCTGTCGGATATTTTTCTTAGGTGCTTTCCGCTGACAATCGGCAAATCAAGTCTGCCTTTACGTTTCGCCACTTTCGCAATCATTTCAAGGACTTCATTCTTCACGCTGACTGCCGCATTTCTAATCTTGGCATACTGTATGCTCTGTACTTCCTGCTTGGCAAGTTCAAGCATTGCCTTTGCCTGTTCCAACATCATGTTGCGCCTGACGATTTCCCGATTAATGTTTCCCCTCTCGGTCTGTATGCCCTTGCGCTCTAAAGCATTGGCAGTTGCCCCGATATGGATCGTCGGCTCTTTATCTATTCCCTGTTCCTTAAAAGAACGGTGTTCCCAATGGACATCAATCCCCAACCGCTCATTGGTGGCATTGATTGTGTCGGCTAAATCTTTCCGCCACATCTTGGCGTTTTCTTGGCTGTTCCAATCAGTGCTTTCTACGGTCTGACATTTCCACTGTTTGCGGTTACGATTATCCACTTTCTGCTGACCTGTCTTTTTGTCAATAAGGGGAACACGCTCCCCATTTTCATCAAAGATGTAAACCTTTTTGGTCTTTGCTCCCCATTCCCCGTTTTCAGTGATAGGGCGCATGGTTAGTAAAACATGGATATGGAGATTACGCTGTCCTTTGTCGTTCTCGCTGTCATGGATCGCCCAATCCGCACACATTCCCTTGTCAACAAAATTCCGCTGCACATAATCCCTCACGACTTCCTCCGCAAGCTCATAACTCCAATCGTTGGGGAGTGACGCTTTTAACATTCTTGCAAGCTGTGATTTCTGCCCTTTCTCTGACAGTTCAACAGCGTTCCATAAGGTGGCTCGGTCTGCATATTCTTTGGGCGCATTGGGTGGGAGAGAGATTTCACTGTGTACTAAATCTTCATGGTATTTGGGGCGGTAGGTCTGCCCGTCATATTCGCTCACAAGAATGCTCCTGCTGATATAGGACGCTTTCTCAACCGCTGACTGCCCCTTGCTCCGCTTGACTATGGAAAAACGTGTGCTTGCCTGTTTCGTGACACTACCCATATACAACACCTACATTCTGCCGACAGGGTAGTGGGGCGCACTCATAGACTTTGTGGGCAGATAAAAGCCGCACTTTGGCTTTTGTCTGAACGCAAAGTTCACTAAAGGGTAGCAAGCGCAGCTTGCGAAGGGGAATTGTCGTTTCCCCTTTTGGCTGTCGCAAGACAGACAACGCCCTCTGCAAGAGTCCATGCAAGTGAAACTTGCCCCTCGGAGAGCGCACATACCACCTCTGGTGGTATATCTGTGCGCACCCCGTAAACGGGGTGAATACGTTACCTCGGCTTTTCAGTTCCGTTGCCCTCGTCATTCCGTATCGCCCTCGCTTTCATTTTCGGCATTGGGGACAGTGGATTGTGGGGGAGTGGTTTCTCGGCTTTCCGACTTGATTTTAGATATAATCTGCTGACACTCCTTTGTCTGTAATGCCACTGATAATATACGGTTCAACTCGTCCTCGTCAAAGTTGTAACAGTCGGGGAAATACTTCACGATAATGCCACCCATGATATACTTGTGGTGGTTCTCGGCTTTGCGTTTCTTCTCGTTCTGTTTTTTCTTTTCGTTTGCTACACGCTGTTTTGCCTGCTCCAATGCCTGTAATGCTTTTTCTAAATCTTTACTGACTTCCTGCTTGTTCTCAATCATTTCCGATACCTCATTCTTTCTGTGATAAGTTGATAGTTACTGGTAATAAAAAAGGTAGCTGATTTTCTGTTAAGATAATCGCTACCTAAAGGTAAACAATTTTCAGTTTTTTACAATTCCTTATAGAAACCAAATATTTTTATCATGGTTGACTAGGTTCAAATTCAAAAACTGTTCCTGTCGGACAGTCTGGAAATTCAGAATTTGTTAATGTAACTATCAGATTATTCCCTTGGATTGTCACGTCCGCAGATAATGTGCTTTCAGTGCTGATATCTGTTCCAGAAAAAGATAATATTCCAGTATTGACATCATAACTTCCAACTGCATTTTCCGTATACATTAATTTGTATATTCCGTATTCTATAGTATAGTTTTTGTCATCAACCTTGGAGATAATCAACTGAGAACCCATATCATCATGATATTCTCCAACAGGAAATGTGTCTGGATTTATACTCTCAACCGTCTGTGTGCTGTTTTCCTGCTGATTTGCAGAAGATTCCTCTGTGGTTACGGTATCATCTCCTTTTATTTCTGAATCTGTACTCTCAACAGTTTGTATATCGCTTTCCTGCTGATTTATAGTAAATTCATCTTCTTTTACTTGCCCACAAGCAACAATACTCAAGGTCATTAGAAAAATACCTGTTAATATAACTATCTTTTTATTCTTCCTCATATACATACCTCCCAGTAAGTCATTACTATAACTTTTTTGATTTGTTAAATTATGCAACTTCATTAGTTTATCATATGAGCATACATAATTCCAATGAATTTTTCTTAAGAATGGATTGATATGATGGATTGATATATCTGCCAAATAATGAATGTAAACATAATGCCACTTATGATTGCAAACATACTTCCACATAATGACTGTAAATATATGCCCTCTCCCCGTATCGTATTCCTTTTAGGAATATTCTTTGTCCAAATCTTCTTCCGTTAATCCTAAACTATGTAACAACATCTGCTTTCTTAACTCTAACTCGTCTTTCTTACGCTCGACATAGTTATGCTCACAATGTTGCCAATACTTACATTTTCTGTTGCTACATTCCTCTATTTTTCGGCATTTAATTTTATGATAGAACACCCATATCCATATAAACGGAATTGATGCAAAATAAGCTATTATCAACCACCCGAAAAAACCAGCAATAAAATCCATTCCCTTACCTCCTTGTCAATCGTACATCATAAAATTTTCTCTGATATAGGTCATATTGTCGTCATTCCTTATTTCTTCTAACAGCTTTCTTTTTTCCTCAATCTCCATTTTCTCAAAGTATATCCTTTCGTCTGGCAGAAAACGGAATATTTCTCTAATGCCTTTCATAATCTCCAGTTCCTCATTTTCCTCTGTTTCAAAGTAATCCTGATTTCTTTTTTCAAAAACCATTACCACACGATCCTCTGCAACATAGACTGCTTTAGGCGTGTCATATTCATCAAAATCTAACCCATATTTCTCATTTGCAAGGTTCAGCAAATCATCAACGATTTTTGCAGTAAATGGCTTTCTCTTTTCAAATGTTTCAAAATCAAGTTCATATTGAGAAATGAAAGCTATGTCTAAATAAAATTTGACCTCTCTTGCCCCTGTTCTGACCAGTTCCATATTTTCACCCAATCCTCTGCTACATTTCTAAATTTGTATTATAAATGTTATTCTATCATTCCTTTTTCATTCTGACCAGTATCACGGACAATATTTTTACTGAAAAATTCTTACAATGGTATTGACCTCAATATTGGTCTAAGAAGGGATGATACAAATGGAACAGAAATTACGGAGAGATAGGAACATCGGCAGCAATCTAAAAGCCCTCCGCGAAAAGCACAATATTTCACAAGAAAAACTCTGTGCTTTATTACAGCAGCGTGGCTGTGATATTGGTCGCTCCACTTACGCAAAATATGAGAACGGCGAACTGAATATCAAGATTAGCGTCCTCATGGAATTACGCAAAATATATGACTGCACCTATGACGATTTCTTTGAAGGATTGGACATTCAAGAATAGCCTGCCCCACATGATACCGTTATAGCACTCTGTGGCGGTCAAATTTCGCATTTAATGCCTTGAGTGCTATATTTTACTGCTGACACTTTTTCACTTCATTTTGCCCGTCTATAACTGCAAGAAAAAAGACTATAACCGTTACCGTCATAGCCTTTCCCATTTTTCCTATGAAACTTTTGCCTTTTTCTTCCCTTTCGGCTTGTCTGTGCTTTCCTCCTGCGTGATCGGTTCGGATAAGTCAATCTGTCCGACAAAGTTAAAATAAATGTCAACTTTCTGTTTCCTGTTCAGCCTGCCTCCGCTTTTGTCCGCCTCATGCACGACAATCTTCTCGATAAACTCGTTGAGCATTGGCGTTGTGATTTCTTCGCAGTCTTGGTATTTCCTCACAACCTCCATGAATTTGTCGGTGCGGACGGTGTTCCTCTCATATTCTGCAATGCTGTTTCTGATTTCCTCTATCCTGCCCTCCAGCTCGCCCTGTTCGCTGTCATATTCCGCTAAGAGCCTTTCAAAATGCTTGTCGGGTATCTTCCCCGTTGCGTTGCCCTCGTAGAGTTTTCTGATAAGTTCGTCAAGTTCCTTTACACGCCTTTCAGAGGTGGAAAGAGCCTTTCTATTTTCCTTTATGGCTGTTTCCACTTGGAAGTCTGAAAGCACCTCCAAACGCCTTATAAATTCTTCCTCGTTTTCTATGGCGAAACTGCTGACGGTATGGATTGCCTTTTTTACTAGTTCCTCAACCACTGACACCTTGATATAGTGCATGGTGCAATCTCGGTGCAGACTGCGGTAACTGCCGCATATAAAGGCATTGTCGCTGTCATAAGTCTTTCCGTCGGGACGGTGCGTTGCGTTGGGACTGCGGTAGGTTAGTTTTGCCCCGCAATCGGCACAATAGAGCAAGCCTGTCAGACGGTTCTTATAAGTTCCATTCTTGACTTCCCTGCGGACAGTCCTCTTTAACCTTTGCGCATTGTTCCATGTTTCCTCGTCAACAATTGCGTCATGGGTGTTCTTGAATATCATCAGTTCTTCGGGTTTTGCTTTCCTGCGCTTTTTGGTCTTGAAATTATCCGTCACTGTCTTGCCTAAAACAGTATGCCCCATGTATTCCTGCTTTTCAAGGATATAACTTATTGCGGTGCAAGACCATTCATAGGGATTGGCATATCCATGACTGTGATTATTTTCGGGGCAATGCTCCGCTGCATAAGCGGCAGGAATGAGTATCTTATCCGCTGTCAGTGCCCTTGCTATGTCACGTTTTCCATGCCCCTCAACCGTCATCTGATATATCCGTCTGACAACCTTTGCGGGTTCTTCATCAATGATTAGGTGCTGCTTGTCATGCGGATCACGGAGATAACCGTAGGGAACACTTGGGGAAACTCTTTTCCCCTCCTGCATTTTCGCCTTGAACATGGTGCGGATTTTCTTGGAAGTGTCCTTTGCGTACCACTCATTCATGATGTTGAGGAACGGGGTAAAATCATTCTCGCCCTGCGTTTCGCTGTCCACTCCGTTATTGATAGCGATAAACCGCACGCCTTTTTCGGGGAACAACATCTCTGTGTAAAAACCGACTTTCAGATAGTTCCGTCCGAACCTGCTCATATCTTTCACGATTACCGTATCAACATTTCCCGCCTCAACCTCGGCAATCATTTTTTGGAATCCCTCACGCTCGAATGTGATGCCGCTTACTCCGTCGTCCGTAAAGTGTCGGATATTTCGGAAACCGTTCTTTCTTGCGAAGTCCTCAAGGTATTCTTTTTGGTTTTTGATGCTGTTGCTCTCGCCCTGCATTTCATCATCTCGTGAGAGCCTTTCATAAAGTGCTGTGATTTTGATTGACATAGAGATTTGCTCCTTTCCCCGAAAATGCCCTGTTTATCGGCTTTTTCAGTATCTTTATTTTCTCTGTCCTTAACAGACTAACCCATTCTCATCCTTCACCTTGGATAGCGCATTTTCCACGGTATAGGTTGCATTAAAATAAGTAAAATCCATATCTCCCGCAGCTCCGCTGGTCTTGTTCTGGTAGATGATATTTTTCTTAACCGCGGGCCCGTGGAATACAATATCCCGTTCTTTTTCTGTAAGGTCCTTAAAGGGCACATCTGTCCGAACACCCATTTCACGAGCAATATCTTTCATAAGAGACCACATCAATGTCTGCCACGGAGCGACGGCACCCTGGTCGATAGAAAGAGACTCGTCCGGCACAAGCGTCGATTCATCCACTGTCCGAACTATCCCTGTCCCGTCACAACGCCTGCATGCGCCCTGACTGTTAAAAGCCAGTTCCTCCGCGCCTGGCGCAAAAAAGTGCCCGCCGCACTCCGGGCATACAAGCTCCTGCCCCGCCGCAACATTCAGGGAGGGCTTTACATAGTGCCCGTTCGGGCAGCGATGCTCAGCGAGTCTCGAATACATCAGACGCAGACTATTCAAAAGCTCTGTCCCCGTGCCAAAAGTGCTGCGTATGCCGGGAATACCGGGCCGTTGTCTCAGCGCAAGGGCGGCAGGGACGTACAGCACCTCATCCACCTGTGCTTTTTCTGCCTGCGTCATACGCCTTCTTGTATATGTAGAGAGCGCTTCCAGATATCGCCTAGAGCCCTCCGCATACAGGATTCCCAGTGCCAGAGAAGATTTCCCGGAACCGGACACCCCTGCTATCCCGACAATCCTGTTCAGCGGGATATCTACGTCAACATTTTTCAGATTGTGTACTCTTGCCCCGCGCACTCTGATATGCGTCGGCATCGTATTTACATTGTGCTCCAATTCCTTCTGCTCCCATCCTGTTTTTCTTATAGCCCCCATACATAAATCTCTCATTTCACGATACTGCTATCATATCTTTTCTGCATCCATTTGTAAAGTATCTGCCTGCTTGCCAAAAATAGCTATGCGAATCACATTCCTTATGTTACAATAATTATTATGTCAGCTATATTAACACGCAGTGGAGAGTTGGTTTATGTACGATGAAATAAAAAATTTTGTGAGTACTTTAGCATTTATAATCAGTATTTTGGGCTTACTGGGCTACATTAATTCAAGGAATAACAAACCGTCCGGAAATTCAAGAGTCACAAACGACATGAATCCGAAAGATTTAGGAAAGACGGGATATGGACGACCGGAAGATGTAGGGGCCGTAGGTTATAGACAGGAAGATATAGAAACCACCGGCTATGAACAACCGGAAATCGCAGAATCTGCAAGTACCGCACACAACACATATCCTGAAATTAAGTCATCCCAAAACATAAGACCTAATATCCTGAAACAGTTAGGATATTCCTTTATACCACATCGGTATGAAAAACTTGCGACGGTAAAAACCGGCAGCATGATTGGATTTGTGACACTTCTGTCATTAACATCAACCTTATGTATTCTTGCAGCGTTTATTATCACTTTCATAGCGCGGGGGGGAGCCGATACCTTTTTGGACTGGGTGCCGGAATTTGAACTTCGAAACGGTATATTGTCCCTTGAGGACGACTATTATGTTAAAGATACCGGATATATCTATATTTATCTGACGGATCAAATCGACGGATTCAGGCCGGATGACATTAATCATATAATTGAACAAGGTTATGGCAAAGCGATTTTGGGCGGAAGTGAAAAAATCGTGTTAATTCAAAACGGAACGTATGTAGAACATTATTACACCGCTTATGGGGATGATTTGGAACTGAACAGAAAAATCATAGTGGAAAAACTGATGCCCATTTTATGGGTAATATATGGCATAATGTTTCTCGTATTTTTTGTGGGAAGAACTTTTTGGTATTTCGGCTGTGCTTCACTCTATTTTCTGGTAGCATTGCTGATAACATCCCTTCTTCGCCGGAAGATACCGGCAGGGACTCTGTTTCGTGTTGCAATCTACGCCAAGGTACCGATGTTGGTAGTGACGACTTTTTGGACGTCGCCATATCTGTCAGGTATTTTCCGAATCGCCATCACTGCCGGATTTATAGCATTTGCAATCGGACATCTGTTGAACAGTCAGGATCTGCAGAAACGAACACAAATCAATCCACCCGCATAAAATAGCAGAAAACGGATCAGGAATGATTTATGTATTATATCACTTCAAATGACGGGACTAAAATTGCCGTTTACGACTACAATCCTCAAGGAAAACAAACCGTTTTCCTCATTCACGGCTGGCCGCTGTCCCATCAGATTTTTGAATATCAGATAAATCTGCTTACCGATTGCGGATATCGTGTAATCGCAGTGGATTTAAGAGGTTTCGGCAGGTCGGATACGCCTGTATGTGGATATTCTTATGATCAAATGTCTGAGGATATATTTCAGATAGTCCGGCAGCTTTGCCTTAAAAACTTTATTTTAGCGGGCTTTTCAATGGGCGGAGCGATTGCCTTAAGATACATGAACCGTTACAATGGATTCGGCGTATGCAAACTGATTCTGCTTTCTGCCGCCGCTCCCTGTTTTGCGCAGCGCCCCGATTTCCCATATGGAAAAACTGTGCAGGAAGTAAACGATCTGATAAACCTTGCCGGAACCGATAGGCCCCAGCTATGCCTGAACTTCAGCAAACAGCTCTTTGCAACGCCTCATTCGGATGCAGTTATCGACTGGTTCAGAGATATCGCCCTATCTGCATCGGGGATCGGTACGATAAAATGCGCTGTTTCCCTGCGCGATGAGGATGGCCGGGCGGATCTCAGATGCGTTCACGTCCCCACTTATATCATTCATGGTGATAAAGATATTATCGTTTCCAAGGAACTTGCTCAAATACAGCACGCGGGTATCTGCGGTTCAAAGCTCATAACCCTGCCTGACAGCGGCCACGGAATCGTCTACGATCAGCTTGATAAATTCAATTCCATATTTATGGATTCCATTGCGTTTTAATTTACAATTATCTCATAGTTAATCCGCATACCTGCATATTCGGCATTGTCAGGTTCTTCGTTTTTATTTACAAATTTAAAACCCGCACTTTCATAGGTATGTTGTGCAGGTATAAGAATTTCATTTGTAGTGACAAGGATTTTTTCTGCCCCCTGTGCAATGATACGCTTTACCGCTTCCTGCATTTGTCGCTTACCATAACCATTACCCTTGTATTTTACTGCGATACAGTTATGTCCGATTTCTGCTGATATAGGTATATTGGTCGGATTCCAAGTAACAAACCCTATGGGGGTATCGTTGAGAACAGTCATAAAACCGCTAAACTCTGCAATATGCGGATTGTCATAAAAGAAATCGTCAAACTCCTGCCATTGACCTAAACAATCACGTTCAAAGCGCGGTTCAAAAGAATAACCCTCCTTCAACAGAGCACACAGGGTTCCTCTTGGGAACTCTGTTATTTTTCTAAATTCAATATCCACGACCATTTCCCTCATCAATCTTAATTTATCCTTCTGAATTCTACCGCAGATATTTGTTTTTCTACTCCTGCGCATATTTCTTATATAAGGCCACATGGTCATAGATACAGCGCCATGAACTGTGTGCTCCCGCAGTGGCGCACACATATCCCCTGCCGCTTTTGTCCACACCATAGCTGACCGCACAACTGTCCGACTGCATCACATAGCCTGTCTTGGCGCAGACTATTTCTCCCCCGGTATCCTTGTCCTCGATTTTACGCAGAAACCAGTTGGAAATCGTAATCCCCTCGGGATGCGCCTTCGTGGCGGAGGTAGTGTAGATACGAGCATTCAAAACTTCCCGGCAGAGCTCATTGTCCAGAGCCGCCTCCATAATCATGGCCATATCGTAAACCGTGCAGTGATGATTCTCGTCATACAGTCCCACACAGTTGGTAAAATGTGCCGTGTCGGAAAGTCCCAGCTCCTCCGCCTTCTCGTTCATCATCTCCACAAAGGCTTCGTGGCTACCCGCCACATAGGTGGCCAACGCCACCGCCGCATCTCCCCCGGAGGGCAGAATCGTGCCGTAAAACAAATCCCGCACCGTCACAGTCTCTCCCACTTCAAAGCCCACACTGCTGCAGCCGTTAGAATAACTGTAATCTGTAATATCAATGGTCACGGTGAAGGTATCGTCCAAATCCTTCACCTGCTCCGCTGCCACCAACACTGTGAGTACTTTGGTCATGGATGCAGGAGTGATCACCGTGAGATAATCTCTCTGTGCCAGGATGTCACCTGATTCCAAATCAATAAACACCGCATACTTACTGTTGACCTCATCGGGCGGCGCTGCTGTCTGTGCCGTTGTGTGGGCGGCATACACCTTAGCGGATGCCACAGCAGCCACCGCATTATCCTCTCCGGTCTGATCGTTCTGCCCGGCTTCGTTTCCGGACGCCGCTGATCCGACCTGTCCGTTCTGACCGGCAATATCTTTGATATGGACTATCTGAGCCTCTGCTCCGGCGTCTCCTTCAGAAATCTGGCCCGAGAGCTGTCCGGAAGGCTGTGTCTCCTGCTCCTCTTCGCCAATGTTTTCTCCGCGCTCCTGCTGTTCAGGCTGGGCCGCACCTTTCGCAGACACCACATGGACAAGCGCGCCGATGCCAAAGGCAAGCACAACCGCTGCAACCGGTACCGCAAACTTACAGATGCGCTGCAGTCTCAGCCGCCGCTCCTTCTCCTGCTTCATCCTGCGAATGCGCTCTCTCCTTCTGCGCATCCGCTCCTGCTCTTCCTCGTCAAATTCTTCTGTTCCCTCATCGAACTCTTCTGCTTTTAATTCCTCGCTCACTAATCTATCTCTCCGTTCCCGCGGATTTATCCATTTCTGTCTTATTTATCCCTCATCGCTTGACAACCCGCAACCTTATTCTGCGGCATTTACAATATGAATATACTCTTTGTCATAATAATTGGCGCAGGCCTTGTTCACCCAGATATAGCCATCCGCATCCTGCAGATCTGTATAGATCATCGTCTCAGGATACACGGACAGCGGCGCAAACTCCACCTGCGTGATGTTCTTATCGTGGAGCACCTCCAGCCGCGCCCTCCACTCGATGGCATACTGCTGCGCCCAGCCCTGCCGCCAGTCGCGGTAAGCCCTGTAACTGGAAATCTCTTTCAAATCACAGGTGTAAATCACCCCCGCCAGAATAATTCCCGCCACAGCGCAATAGGGAATCAAAAATCTTCGCACAAAAGGCCCTGCCACAGAAAATGTCTTTTCCAAAAATACAGGCCACTTCTGTCTCTTCCTGCAGAACCACCCCGTCCAATAGCACACATTGCCCACCAGCCACACATGATAGGAATAGTACAAAATCGCCGCAACTCTGCCGCCCCCGGTGGTTCCATCCACATAGAGAGTAGAAGTGATCTGAGAGGCATAGAGTCCGAAGGTAAACAGGGTAAAAATCCCCGGGAAACGGAATTCATACGCCATATTGTTCACAGCCAGCCACACAAAGGGCAGAATCACCAGAATCATCAGCAGTATTTTTACATCAGTCCATGACCAGATATTGGTAAAAGAGCGCACCAGTGACTGCAGCACCGCCTCCACGGCATTTCCCGTGGTCGCACCGCCAAAATTCCCCTCCAGACGCTTTGCATTGCCGGGGGCCAGAACACAGGCCAGAAGACTCCCTCCCGTCAGCACAGTGAGATACCATGTCCGGCGCAGGAGCTGTTTAAATAGATCTCCGCAAAACCATTTTCCCGACGCCGCTGCTTTCCCGCAAAACACCGGAAGCAATACATAAGAACTCAGCATAAACAAAACAGTGGACAGACTGGTGGAATAATTGTCTCCCCCCACCGCCACAGACAAAATGCCCGCCACAGTAGCAGTCAGCCCGAACTTCCAGCCTTTTATGCTGCCAAGTCCCAATTTTAAAAATAGCGCAATCAGTATCATGGACAATCCGAACACAAAAGTATAATTCACCGCTCCCGTATACCAATAAAAACTCTCCACGGCGCTGGGGGTATAGAGTATCTGCAGAATCAATGTGGAAGCGGCCACCGGAAGCCACAGCCCCCGATTTTTGCGGCCATCCTGACAAAACAGCTTACAGAATAACTCATAAAATAAAAACATCTCGCCCAAAATCAGCCCGCCCAGCATCAGCCATGCCACTACCGCATAGTATTCTTCTCCCCAGATACCCGGCTGCAGGGAGGCAAAGAACGCATTCATGAAACGCCCCTCCCAGCCCACATAATATCTCACCACCGTCTCACCGGAGATTTTTAACACCGTTCCGACACCGCCGCCCGCCTGCAGGGCCTTATAGGCGTCTCTCCCGTAGCTCCAGTCATCCGCCGAGGGAAAATTATACGCGCCGAGCACCAGAAGCGGCGCTATCACGATACAGAGTGCCAGAACAAAACAAATATTAATCAGAAGATATCGTCTGCTTTCTCTATCTTTTATTCCCATCATTTTCCTTCCCATCGTCTTCATTCCTATCATTTTCATCCATGCCGTTTTCATCCGTATCAATCCTTCCCGGTCCCGCGGTCTGATAAAACCACCATGCCGACCAGAGCGGCAGCGCCGCCATCACCGACATCATATATCGCAGATATCCATTCACCGGGGAGACCAGACAAATCAGCAGCACGCTGAATTCCGGCACCAGGACACACAGCTCCCTGCGCTTTTTGCGGGCAAGCAGTCCCATAGCAGCTCCCAAAAGCAACCAGGTATAAACACCGCAGCCATAAAATAAAGACAACACCGGCATTCTCTCCACTGTGTAGATAATATGCCGCAGGAACTCCCGCAAAACACCGTTTTTCACAGTAAACTCCATGTCCATATGACCGTCCTGCCAATGCTCCGAATTGCCGATATAGGTCACCGTCAGATAGTCCCCGTGATTGGGGCAGGCCGGGTAAAAATATCCGTAAATCTGATTCAGAAAGGCCTGAATATAGGTGTCGGGATGTTTCCCAAGCTGTGCAGCCCACACATGAAAATACTCTTGCAGATATGCCTTGTCGGGGGCATCCGTGAAATTTGCCTTCACGGGATCGGAAATCTCAGGCTTATATCTGTCCGCAATCGCAGAAAGCTCCACCTCAAATCCCGCCTCCAGCACGGCTGCCTCGTCCTCCGTCACCTCGTCAAAATGCTCCCGCAGATACCGCGCCGTCTGCTGCAGGGGCACGGACAGCATCTCCCCCGCAGGCCCTTTGCCGATTCCCGCAAGGGGCATATAAATTCCCTCCTCCACCACAAGCAGCCCCACACAGACACAGAGCCCCAGCACAAAGAGCTTCCAATATCTGCGATAACACAGGACAGCCGCAAGCAGAGTCAGAACCACCACATATCTCCCGTCATTTCGCGAGAGCACCATGCCGCCTGCTGCCAGAGCCAGCAGCACATACTGCCTCCGCTGTATTCGATTACCGGCTAAAACCTCCGCCAGCACTGCCGCCAGCAGCACAAAGGAAATATAATAAGGACTGTCCTTCACCATGGTGAAGCCCCAAATCTGAAAATAGGGGAAAACACCCCAGAAAAGCAGTGCCATCCACCGGAACAAAACAGGGCTTTCAAGTCGTTTCATCACGGTCAGCACATAAGAAAACACCAGACTTTGCGCCAGAAACTGCGGAAAAGTATAGAAAAACAAACCCACGGAATCCGAGTGGAACAATCTGCGCCCGAGCAGCACACAGCCCGCCATATAATCAGAAATAAACACCGGGTGGTAGCTTGTCTGCTCCGTCACTCCCATAGCCATCCACAGCTGACCGTGGGCATCCCATTGAAGCGTCCCGGGACAAAAGGCAATCAGCCAGGGAAGTCCCGTCGCAAGCAGAAACAGCAAGGGCCCCAGAAAGGAATGTTCCTCGAACAAAATCCGCCCAAGCCTGCTCTGTGCCTCCGCACACAGCCATTCCTTTTTCGTCTCAAACACCAGACCGATAAACAAAATAGCATTCTTATACAGAAAATAGTACCCCAGCATCACAAACACCGCCAGCAGAAACTGATTTCCGAAGAGGAAAATACAGTCCCATGAGGCGGTTTTTGCATAGCTGATACCGAATACCGTGCAGACGGAAAACACTGCCGAAAGCGCGCTGACCCAGGGACTTCTCTGCCGGTCCCGCACCAGATAAAAAACAGCTCCGATCCCCAGTGCCAAAAAGCAGCATTCCAGTCCCCACCCATCCAGATTCTCCAGCAGGGTGAACGCATACTTTGCAAGGGGCACATCCGTCACATATCCGGTCAGAATAATGGAAAGGGAGCCGCCTGCCAGAGCCCATACAGCAATTAAAGTCTTTATAATCACCTTCCTGAGTTCTTTCATGCGACTCCTCCATTATATTTCCCGGTTCAAATTACCAAACTTCTTACTGCAGCTGTCCCTCAAGCACTTTGGCTGTCTCCGCCACGGCCTGTCCGATTCCTGCGGGATTCTTTCCGCCGGCCTGGGCCATATTGGGGCGTCCGCCGCCTCCGCCGCCCACCAGTGCAGCAATGCCCTTGATGAGATTGCCCGCATGAGCTCCTGCCTTCACCGCACCGTCCGTAGCCATGGCCACCAGATTCACCTTGCCGTCCTGCTCGGATAAGAGCACCACAACGCCCTCGCCCAGCTTCTCCTTGAGCTGGTCTCCCAGATCTCTCAGGCCGTTCATATCCACGCCGCTCACGCTCGTGGCAAGGAGCTTTACTCCCTTTACTTCCGTCACCTGATCCATCACATCGCCCAGGGCATCCTTGGCCGCCTTGCTCTTCAGAGACTCGTTCTCTGCGGCAAGCGCCTTCATATCCGCCATGAGATGCTCACATTTCTCCACGATGGCATTCGGCGTAGTCTTCAGCACCTTCGCGGCGCTCTCCAGAGTCTGCTCCAGACCGCGATAATAGGCAAACACACCGTTTCCGGTCAGGGCCTCGATACGTCTCACGCCTGCTGCCACACCATTCTCGGAGAGAATCTTGAAAGCGGTTATCGCCGCCGTGTTGCTCACATGCGTACCGCCGCAGAATTCCACGGAGAAATCGCCCATGCGCACCACGCGCACGGTCTCACCGTACTTCTCGCCGAAAAGCTGCATCGCTCCCGTCTTCTTGGCATCCTCAATATTCATCACATCGGTGACCACGGGAATGGCCTCCGCAATCTTATCGTTCACAAGCCGCTCCACCTTCTCCAGCTCCTCCGCGGTCATGGCCTGGAAGTGGCTGAAGTCAAAGCGCAGTCTCTCGCCGTCCACATAGGAGCCGTTCTGCTCCACATGGCTGCCCAGCACCTCCCGCAGAGCCTTCTGCAGAAGATGTGTGGCGGAGTGATTCCTGCAGGTGTCGGCGCGCTGGGTCTCGTTCACAGTGAGTGTAACCGTATCTCCCACCTTGATCATCCCCTTTGTCACCACACCAATATGCCCTACCTTGCCGCCCAAAAGCTTCACGGTATCCTTCACCTCAAAGCTTCCGTCCGCAGTAGTGATCACACCTGTGTCGGCATTCTGTCCGCCCATGGTGGCATAGAAAGGCGTCTCCTCCACGATAATGGTTCCCACCTGTCCGTCGGAGAGAGCCTCCACCAATTCTGTCTCCGTGGTGAGCACCGTGACTTTGGAATTGTGCTGTAATCTGTCATAGCCCACAAAAACTGTGGTTATGGCAGGGTCAATGGATTCGTACACCGTGATGTCCGCGCCCATGTAATTCGTGGTCTTTCTGGCCTTTCTGGCCTTGGTCTTCTGCTCCTCCATGCACAGGGCAAAGCCCGCCTGATCGATGGTAAAGCCCTTCTCCCCGAGAATCTCTTCCGTCAGATCCATGGGGAAACCATAGGTATCATAGAGCTTGAAAGCGTTCTCCCCGGAGAGCTCCTTCGAGCCGCTCTTAGCCATCTCTTCCTCCATCTCTGCCAGAATGCTTAAGCCCTGATCGATGGTTCTGTCAAATTTATTCTCCTCCTGTGTGAGCACAGTCAGAATAAACTCCTTCTTCTCATCCAGTTCGGGATAGCCGTCCTTACACTCATTGATGACTGTGCGGCTCAGCTCCGCCAGGAATTTCCCCTGAATACCCAGAAGCCTTCCATGTCTTGCAGCCCGGCGGATCAGACGGCGCAGCACATAGCCTCTGCCCTCGTTGGAGGGCATGATGCCGTCGCTGATCATGAAGGTAGAGGAACGGATATGATCTGTAATAAGCCTGATGGAAACGTCCTTCGCTTCGTCCTCCTGATAGCTCACTCCAGCAATCTCGCAGATGCGGTTCCGAATGGCTTTCATGGTGTCGATGTCAAACACGGAATCCACATCCTGCACCACCACGGCCAGTCTCTCAAGTCCCATTCCGGTGTCGATATTCTTCTGGGCAAGCTCTGTGTAATTGCCCTTTCCGTCACTCTCAAACTGTGTGAACACATTGTTCCACACTTCCATAAAACGGTCGCAGTCACAACCCACCTTACAGTCAGGCTTCCCGCAGCCATATTTCACGCCTCTGTCATAATATATCTCGGAACAGGGGCCGCAGGGACCTGCGCCGTGCTCCCAGAAATTATCGCATGCGCCATTCTCATCTCTGTAAAAACGGGTGATCTTCTCAGCGGGCACACCGATCTCTTTGGTCCAGATATCAAAAGCCTCATCATCCTCACAGTAAATAGAAGGATAGAGTCTCTCCGGCTCCATACCCACATGTTTCGTCAGAAACTCCCAGCTCCAGGCGATAGCCTCATGCTTGAAATAATCCCCGAAGGAAAAGTTTCCCAGCATCTCAAAGAAGGTCAGATGTCTTGCAGTCTTACCCACATTTTCAATATCGCCGGTGCGGACACATTTCTGACAGGTGGTCACACGACGGCGGGGCGGAATCTCCTGCCCTGTAAAATAAGGCTTCAAAGGAGCCATGCCGGAGTTGATGATCAGCAGGCTGTTGTCATTGTGCGGCACCAGCGAGAAGCTCTTCATCTTCAAATGCTCCTTGCTCTCAAAAAAGTCAAGATACATTCTTCTCAGTTCATTTACACCACGTTTTTGCATTGGTTTATCCTCCTAGTCGTCCTCATCCTCCAGGACGTCATTCAATTCTTCCCGCGTCTCCCGGATCTCATCGTGGTCGCCTCTCTTTAAGGCCGCCTCGAATGCCGTGATATAGCGGTCAAGCCGCTGTCTGCGCTCCCCCAGAGCCTCCTCGTACATGCGCTCCGCCCGAAGCAGCACCAGACGGTTTTCCTCAAAATCTCTGGGCTGAATCTTCAGATAGGCCAGCTCCTCCATGCGCTTTTTAATCTCTTCCTCCGTCATTTGATTATCCTGTCCCTTGATAATCATCTTCTTGGAGATTCCCGTGGAGACCACCCGGACCTCCACTTCCAAAAGTGAGTTGATATCGTAGGTGTAGGTCACATCCACGGATTCGCTGCCCTTGGGACCCTTGGGCACCTCAATCTCCAATTCGCCCAGATACAGATTGTTTCTGGCAAACCGGCTCTCGCCCTGCAGGACGCGCACCCGCACAGTGGTCTGATTGTCCCTCGCCGTATAAAGGCGCTCCGTGTGACTGGCCGGAATCACGGTGTTGCGCTCGATGATGGGGCAGAATCTTCCATCCTCAAACTTGCCCTCGTCATACTCCACCACCACTTCAGTCCCCAGCGTAAAGGAGCACACATCGGTCAGAATGACCTCCTTTACCTCCTCGCGCCTCTCCTTCATGGCAGCCTGCACCGCGGCTCCCAGCGCCACCGTCTCGTCAGGATTTAACTTCGTGTCCGGGAATTTGCGGAACAGACGGATCAGGAATTCCCTCACAATGGAAAGCCTGGTCGCGCCGCCGATCAGAAGCACCTCGTCGATGTCGGAAAGCTTTAAACCTGCGTCCGCCAGACTCTTTTTCACCGGCTCCCGGATCTTCATGAGAAGCTCCTCGCAGGCCTCCTCATATTCCTTGGCAGTAATCACTGCCTCCTTGAGTTCCTCTTTGTATAAAAAGCTCATGTTGACGGAGGATTCGTCATTTATGGCCCGCTTTGCCTTCTCCGCCGCCTTCAAAAGCCGCACCTGCTCCTTCTCGGAAAGCGCCGATATCTGCAGCTTGGTCTTCTGGAGAAACAGCTTCGCCATCTCCTGGGTGAAGTCCTCGCCTCCCAGATAATTGTCCCCGGCCACAGCGCGAACCTCCAGAATATTGTGGTACAGCTCCAGAACGGACACATCGAAGGTACCTCCGCCCAGGTCAAAGACCAGAAAACGGGTGTCCTGATTCTTGTCATATAAGCCGTAAGCCACAGCGGCTGCCGTGGGCTCGGAAATCATGCGCTCCACCTTCAGGCCCGCCAGCTCTCCGGCGCGCTTGGTGGCCTTTCTGCGCTTGTCGTCAAAATATGCCGGCACACTGATGACAGCCTCCGTCACCTCCTCGCCCAGATAGACCTCCGCATCCTCCTTCAGGGCGCGCAGCACCATGCTGGAGAGCTCCTCCGGCTTGAACAGATGACCGCTCAGATTGTAGGTGCGCTCCGTCCCCATGCTGCGCTTGAAGGTCTGCGCCACGGAAGCCGGATAAAGGCTCATGCGCTCCTTCGCAGTCTCGCCCACATATACATTGCCCTCCTCATCCACACTCACCACAGAAGGCGTCAGATTTTTCCCGAGTCTGTTGGGGATGATCTTCGGACCCTCCTCCGTAAAATACGCCACCAGACTGTTGGTAGTACCCAAATCAATTCCTACTATCATTACCTATACTCTTAAATCCTTTTCCTCAATAATTTGAATCCGCTTCCTTACTTAGATCCGATTACGGCCTGAACGGCCAGCATGTACTCGTCGAAAGGCTGTACCTCCAGATTATGTGCAAGACGCTCCAGCGCCTCTTTTCGCTTTCCCTGCCTGATGAGCAACAGAAGGCGCATACCCTCCAGCTCCTGACACAGAGGCATCAGACAGAACCCGCAGATCGTGCAGTCTTTCTCTTTGTCCAGTATCTCCTGCAGTTTCTCATCGGAGGCCGTGTAATAATTGGCCAGAAATTCTCTGGTGAGCTTCGCCTTGGGACGGTCATAATCCTCGTCCACCGCCCGGAAGGAAGCCTTGTTCATCCAGAGCTTCAATTTCGCCGAATATTTCTTACCCAGCTTTTCATCGCCAAACAAAATAGCGGCAAAGACCAAATCCTCCAAACCTTCCTTGGAACCCGAGCCGTCCCTCAGCTCTCCCAGGTGGACCCGCTTTTCCAGTAGAGTGAGAGCCGTCTTGCCGTCTCCCTCCTGCATGGCCTGCCATCCGGCGCGGTCATAATAATCGATGGTCTCCTCATCCACTTTCTTTCTGCGCATGCTCTTGGGCATCAGCACAGAGAAAGGAGATGTGCTGTGCTGCTGTTTCCGGTTCCACTCCTCCATCACCCGGCGCATCTGTTCCTTATCCCGCGCAGTGTAATAGACATTGACCAGGCTGCGGTAATAACCATCGTAGAATGTGCCATCCTCCTTGCGGTAGAAAGCCGCAATCTTCTCGGCGGCCTCCTCGGTCTTACCCAGACGTGCCAGACATTCCGCCATATTGCGCAGATGTCCGCCATCCTTCCCCGCGGTCTTATCATAATATCTAAACCAGACAAGAGCCTGCTCATTGTCGCCCAGCAGCATATAGATTCTCGCCATATGGTAATACAATACGGCGGTCCACTCCAGATCTCCGTAGAGAATTGCCTTCTTCATGCTCACCAGCGCGCTCTCATAATTCCCCTGAAGCACATAGATATGGCTCATACTGTTGTGAATATAAGGATTGGCAGGCTCATCGACCAGAGCCTTCTCGTAATCCTCCAACGCCTTTTCCATCTGCCTTCCGCTCTTGTGAAAGGAAGCTCTTCTGCGCAGCATATAAGCGCCCGGATACCAGTAGAGATACTCCGTGATCACGGGCAGCCCCGTCTCATAGTAAAGCATCTCCCCTTCTTCCAGCTTATCCTGAAACTTCTTCTGGAATTCATCCAGCCGTCTGTTCAGAACATCCACCTCGGGGGGCTTCTTCGTCATCTGATATCGATAAGCCTCCAGATAGGGGCTTTTTATTTCATTTTTCTCGGCTTCTTCCAGGAGCTCCTTCAGAGCCTCAGTCTCCTTTAGATCCAGATAGACTCTGCCCAGATGCTCGTAGGCGCGGATATATCCGGGGAAATTCTGGATACAGATACGGGCATTCTGAACCACGCCGCCCGCTTCCCACTGCCTGCGGTAGACCTCCATGGCGGTGGCCGCAGCCGCATACACATGGTATTCCTCTATCATACGGGATGTGAGGGCCAGACTCTTGTCGTACTCCTCCATCTCCATGTAAATCTGAGCCTTCTCCAGCCAGAGTCCGATATCCCGGGGCGTACCCGTCTCGACCGCCTCTATCGCCTCTATCGCCTTCTCAAAATACTCCTTCTCCTTATAGCCCAGACTCTTGTAGCACTGCATACGGATCATGTAGGCCTGCCGGACGCGGTCCTGGTCTTTCTCTTTCTCCTCCTCGCTCTCGTCCGTCAGAAGCTTCTCCTGCAGCAGCTTCTCCCAGACTCCCGCCATATAAATAGCGTCCTCAAACTCAGCCTCCTCCACAAAGAGTTTGGCCAGAAGACCATTGTACTCGGCCTCCTTCTCCGCGGTGACCGACTTTTCAATCTCCTTGGCAAGCCGGATTCCCTTACTGGTCTTGCCGTCCTGCAGGAAGCACCAGCACAGCTCAAGCCCGGCCTCCCAGTCCTGCTCTTCGCGGAAACGCCGCTCCAGATCCTTCTCCAGCTTGGCATTGACTTTCGTCAGAAGCTCCATGAAGGAATCGTCGGCCCCCGAGGACAGCACAGACTCCGCACACTTCTTGGACTCCGCGTACTCTCCCTTGTCGTAATACCACTCGGTGAGACGCAGATTGGCCATGTAATGCTTGTCATTCTCCGCCTTCAGCTTCAGATAAATATCTGCGGCATCGTCATGCTGTTCCAGTTTCCAAAGCATCTCCGCGGTATTATAGCTCACCATGGCATTCTTCGGATATTTTTCATACAGCGCTCTCATGAACGCCCCGGCCTCATTCTTTTTGTCCTGGGCATAGAGAAGATTTCCTCTGCAGATTTCCATGGTGGGATGATAAATATGAAGTCCCGCAGCCTCCTCCAGAAGTTTTGCGGCCTCCTCCGGCTTCTCTTCCTGCAGCGCCTGCCAGCATCTGTCATAATAATTGATGAACAGATCATAGTCCGCATCGTCCGCGCCCTCAAAGAGCTCAAACTCAATATCCTCGCCCCTCTCACAGCGGCTCACCACAAAATTGATGAAATCCGCAGGGAAGGATTCCCTGAGTCTGCCTGCGTCCGCAGTCAGATTCATCTTCTCGTCCAAAAGCTTCCAGACAGCGGTGGGCAGGCGGAAATGATCCATCAGATAGCGCAGCAGCTTCCATCTGCAGTTTTCCTCTTCCTCCAGCGCCATAAAGATATCGTCGTCAAAAAGTGCCTTCCAGAGCTCCAGATTCTGGCGGGAACGAATGCTTGTGTATATCTCAGTCACCCGCTCTACCCAGAGTCCGGATGGCGTGGTGTCCCGCTCCGCCTGAGATTCTTCCTCCTCGTCGGAGCGCTTTGCATAGACGCTGGCCTCCTCGTAGGCGGCGCGCAGGCGCTTAAACCCCTCCGGGTCGTCCTCCGGATTGGTCACGGCAAGCTTTTCTCTGTATGCGTTTTTGATCATTCGCTCGTCCTTTGTGGGCTCAATCCCCAGGACGAGAAAGCATTCAGTCATCTCCATAGACGAAACCTCTCACTATCAGTCGAAAGGAGAGCAGAAAGAATCCTCTGCTCCCCGGCATTTCTTAAAATACAAATTTATCCGCAAAATATGCATCCAGCTCGGTGATCGCAATTCTCTCCTGCTCCATGGAATCCCTGAAACGTACGGTGACACAGCCGTCCGTCTCGGAATCAAAGTCATATGTCACACAGAAAGGCGTTCCGATCTCATCCTGGCGGCGGTATCTCTTACCGATATTCCCTCTGTCGTCAAACTCGCAATTGTACTTCTTGGACAGTTCCATAAATATCTTCTCAGCGCCCTCGTTCAGCTTCTTGGACAAAGGCAGCACGCCAATCTTCACGGGAGCCAGCGCCGGATGGAAACGCAGCACGGTTCTCATGTCGCCGCCCTCCAGTTCTTCCTCGTCGTAAGCGGAGCAGAGGAATGCCAGCACCACGCGGTCTGCACCCAGAGAGGGCTCGATCACATAGGGGATGTACTTCTCACTGGTCTCATCGTCAAAATAGCTCATATCCTCGCCGGAGGTATTGGCATGCTGGGTCAGGTCATAATCGGTTCTGTCCGCAATGCCCCACAGCTCACCCCAGTCGAAGGGAAACTTAAACTCAATATCCGTGGTGCCCTTGCTGTAAAAGCAGAGCTCTTCGGGAGAATGGTCGCGCAGACGGATTTCATCCTCCTTGATGCCGAGCGACAAAAGCCAGTCGCGGCAGAATCCTCTCCAGTACTGGAACCACTCCATGTCTGTCCCTGGCTTACAGAAAAACTCCAGCTCCATCTGCTCAAACTCTCTGGTGCGGAAGGTGAAGTTTCCGGGACTGATCTCGTTTCTAAAGGACTTTCCGATCTGGCCGATACCGAAAGGAAGCTTCTTCCTGGAAGTTCTCTGCACATTTTTAAAGTTGACAAAAATACCCTGCGCGGTCTCGGGTCTTAAGTAAATGGTGCTCTTGGCATCCTCAGTCACACCCTGGAAGGTCTTGAACATCAGATTGAACTGACGGATATCCGTGAAATTATGTTTGCCGCAAGTGGGACAGGGAATCTGCTTCTCCTCGATGAAATCTTTCATCTGCTCCTGGCTCCAGCCGTCCACGCTCCCGTCCAGAGCGATATCTGCCTCCAGACAATAGTCCTCAATGAGCTTGTCGGCGCGGAAACGCTCATGGCACTCCTTACAGTCCATCAGCGGGTCTGAAAAGCCGCCCAGATGACCGCTGGCCACCCATGTCTGGGGATTCATCAAAATAGCACAGTCCACACCCACATTATGGGGATTCTCCTGGACGAATTTCTGCCACCACGCCTTCTTCACATTATTCTTAAGCTCCACACCCAGATTGCCGTAATCCCATGTGTTGGCCAGTCCTCCGTAAATCTCGGAACCGGGATACACAAATCCTCTCGCCTTTGCCAGGGCAACAATCTTGTCTAATGTTTTCTCCATCTTTTTCGCCTCCTCTATTTATCAAGCACAATAATAACCGGATATTCTGTCGGCAGCACCCCTGCTGTCGCGATGCTCCCGTCGTCCAGCGCCTCGGCGCTCTCGCTGATATATGCCACCTTATAAGGGCAGTACACTCTCGTCCCCTCCGCAAGAAGGATCACATGCTTCTTCGCCATGTTGGCCGCGCTCAGGTCTTTGGACACAATACTCTTTTTGCCCTTGGTATCATAGAGCATCTGATTGAGCTCTTCAAATTGCCAGCCTGCTTTCCTGGCCTCATCAACCGTCCCGTAAAAGAACAGATTACCGGTGTAATCCTGATAAGTGTCTGCGCTGTCATAGCTGTAGCTCACAAGCACCGATTGTCCTCCAGCCTCCGGCACCTGAACATCCTTCAGCACAACAAGGGCACGCTCTCCTGTCTGGTTCGCCGTATTGTAGGCGGCGACCTCCTCCTGCGCCATCTTTTTCAGGTCGTTCAAATCATAATAGTCCCTGTCAAAAACGCCTGCGATGTAGGACGTAATACCGCCGTCCTTATCTATGATCAGGCTTGCGTCCGACACGGTGTCAGGTATCTTCGCCACTCCGCAGCCGGCAAATATAAGCAGGCAGAGCATCCATCCCGCTATCTGTTTTCGATTATGTAATTCCCTCATCTAAAATCCCTCATCATAAAATTTACCGGCCTCCGCCTGTGTCTGCACAGACTATATCAAATTTTAACACAGAGTTTTGAGTATTTCAAGACTTTTGAAAGTATGATTCAGAAAGCGTTTCCCATAATCGGAGGCCACCTGCGCAAGCTCTGCCAGAACCTCCTGCGTCACCGTGAAGGTGTAAAGCTTCTCCACCGGGCTCTCGGCGATATACCGCAGCGCATAGACCGTGGATTCCTGCAGATTCCTGTCCGGGGGTACTCCCGGAAACTCTCCGTTTACGGCTATAGCCTTCAGCTCAAAAATGCATTTCACCAATGGATTGGGCAGGGAATCTGCCCCCAGCGCCCGAAGGGACTGATATAAGAGCTTTAGCAGCTCTCTCTCATCATTGTTCTCTCTGGCATAGTAGTCTGCCACCTCCGTGAAATACATACCATAGTACGCGCCCTCGTAATCCGTCATCAAATTCTCAAAATAATTGGAAATCTCCGCCTCCGTCACAGTGTAGGAATTCTTTCCCACATATAATCTGAAGGTTCCGAAGGCGAAGAGATTGGTGGCTGCTGCCAGGCGGCTGCCGGGCTTTCTGGCCCCTCTTGCAAATGCGGAAATTTTCCCCCGCTCCCGGGTGAGTATACAGACCCGCCTGTCATACTCACCCGCGGGGGATTGTTTTAAGATCATTCCTGTCACCTGTACGAATTCCTGCATATACTTCCGTCCATTCCTTTTCTATCTGCGACATCGCTCTCCGACATGCCGGAAAATGTTTCCTGATAATCGGACTTGCAGCCAGCGACCTCTTCCTCTCCGGGCCGCTGGCTGTAGCTTGCTTTATATGATAAATAATCCTCAATCTTACCCGTACTCTCAAATTCTTTCCAATAATTCCATGTGTGCATCAGTGCTTCCCCCTATCTGTTCTGTATGTCTGATAGGGTCTGCAATACGGGGCGATTTTATTCCCGGCTTATGCCGTCCTTGGGGTTATATCCAAAATTTTTCAGGAGGAAATCACTGTCCCTCCAGTCCTTCTTCACCTTCACCCAGAGTTGGAGATTTACCTGCATTTCCAATAAATCTTCAATATCCGGCCTCGCTTTTGAGCCGATTTTTTTGAGCATCTGACCGCCCTTGCCGATGATGATGCCCTTGTGGGACTCCCGCTCGCACACGATGGTGGCTTCGATATGGCAGATATTACCTTTCTCTTTCATGCTCTCCACACTGACCGCGATTCCATGGGGAATCTCCTCCTCCAAAAGCCGCAGGGCCTTCTCCCGGATAAGCTCCGCCACAATCTGGCGCATAGGCTGGTCAGTTACCGTGTCCTCATCGTAAAAGGGCTCTCCCTCCGGCAGATAATCCACGATACACTTTACCAGTTCCTCCGTGTTGTCCCCTTTCAGGGCCGACACAGGCACGATCTCCTGAAAATCCAATTCCTTCCTATAGGTATCGATGAAGGTGAGCACTTCCTCCCGCTTTACCGTGTCGGTCTTGTTAATCACCAGAATCACCGGCGTCTTTGTCTTTTTCAGCTGCTCGATGATATGGCGTTCTCCCGCGCCGATGTATGTGGTGGGCTCCACCAGCCAGAGAATCACATCCACTTCATTTAAGGTGTGCTCCGCCACATTCACCATATAGTTTCCCAGCTTATTCTTGGCCTTATGGATGCCGGGGGTATCCAGAAACACAATCTGAGCGTTCTCCAGTGTCAGCACGGTCTGAATGCGGTTTCTGGTGGTCTGGGGCTTATTGGAAGTGATGGCGATCTTCTGTCCGATGAGATGATTCATCAGGGTGGATTTGCCCACATTGGGCCTTCCGATCAACGTCACAAAACCGGATCTGTATACGGGATTTTCTTTCATAACATTCTCACTTTTCTACTTTTGTTTTTTCCGCTTTCTTCCTGCGGTTTCTGCGGATAATCAGCTTGATCACCACGACGATGATCAAAATCACTGCGGCCCACACTGCCAGATAGGGGATATGCACCACGATCCAGATAAAGAACTCCACAAAGCCGTCCTTCACATCCTTCAGGCTCTCCATAAAGCCGCCCGTCAGTCTCTCCCACGCGGTCTCTTCCTCCACGGGAGTGAGCTCCTTCACCTCCCGGATACTCATGTACACCGTGGCGAAATCCACTTTATTGTCATAGGTGCGCAGCTGGGATGCCATGCTCTCCAACTGATAGCGAACAGTGGACATCCTGTCCTCCAGAGTGATGATATCCTCCAGACTCTCCGCCTTCTCCAAAAATGACTGCAGGCGCTCCAGCTCTGTCTCCAGCGACTTCTTTCTGCTCTCGATATCCACATAGGATAAGGTCACATCCTCCACATTCTCGCTACGGCTGACTACATTGCCCGCCGCAGACACTGCGTCCACAAAGCCGCTCAGCTCCTTCTGCGGAATGCGCACAGTCAGATTGGAGGTTCTTGTCGCCTCCCGGCTGGAATAGGAATATCTGCTGCCATTGTAGGTGTTCATGCTCTCTATGTAGCCCCCGAGCTGCTCCACCTGAGCTTCCAGAGAATTCAACAGCCCGTCGAACTCCTGAGTCTCCACATCCAGATTTACTGTCTTAATCAGCTTCCTGGTATCAAAATATGCGGAGCTATCCGCTTTCTGAACGGAAGCTGAACTATATCCTTCCGTCATGCTGTCCGCGGCCGCCATATCCATATTCATGGCGTCATAACCGTAATTTACACTCTCCTCGGAATAATACGCATCATTCGTAGCCATAGCCTGGGGCTCTGCCAGATACATGTTCTTGCCACTTGGGCTGCCGCTGCCGCAGCCCCCAAATCCCAGCATCACAGCCGCCGCAAGCCCGGCGGCCATCCATCTCACACCAAAATTCCTGTTCTTTTTCATAACTGTTCCCTCCTTCTCGCCGACCTTCGTCTCTGTATATGGTATTACGTCAGCCGTCCATACCATATCAGACGCCGCCTACGCGAAAAGGTTCTCAAGTTTCATGAAAATTTCTTCTTCCGACTTTAATTTTCCGGCATTTCCCACTACACATAAGAAATCGTCCTCCATAAAGGCGCGGATATAGGCCGCAAGCCCACGGATATCTTCCGCCTGAGCGGAGAGAATCGCATCCCGCTCCCGCTGCAAGAACTCCTGATTCAGGCCTGTCATATATGCGCTCAGGCCATACAAGCCTTTTGTCGCCGGAGTCATAGGCATATCCAGATCGCTGATGGCTCCGATGATATAGCGGGTCATGGTGGATTCATCCGCTTCATACCGGGAGACGGTCTCCGCCGCTTTCTCATAGACCTCCAGAGTCTTGGCCAGATTGGGGTCTCTGTAGGACACGAAATAGCTCTCTCCCGTCCGGCCAAAGCTGCACATACATCCGTATGCGCCGCCCTTTACCCTCACATTCGTCCACAGATACTCATAGCCCATCATCACCTTCAGCACCCGCAGGACTCCCGTATAGGGAAGGCCCTTCTCGGCAAAATTCCCCGCGCGGCACACATACTGAACCTGTCCGGCTGTCATGAAGCCCTCGTTTTTGCGCCGGGGTTCAGGGCGGTAGGCCTCCTTTAGCACCTCACAATCATACAATTCCCGTTTTAGATTTTCTATAGGCGCTTCCAGCTTCTCCAGCGCCTCCTCTGCTCCCACAAAGTCCACCATGAGATTCTCCGACCTGAAAATCATTTTGGCCAGCGTCTGCAGCTTCTCGATCAGATTGCTCTTCTCCTCCTCAAAATGTTCGTCCAGACGGGCGATTAGTCGATAGAAGGGCACCCCGGAGAGCTCCTCGCTCAGGCACCCGGACACGCTCCCGTAGGACAGCGCCCTGCCCGCCGCAACACTGTGGCCGCCGGACATCATCTGGGCCTGCATACGGGATTTACCCTCTGCCAGAATCTCCCGCAGACGCTTCTCATCCGTAAAATCACTGGTGAGCATAATCTCTTGCATCAGCGCAATGGCCTGTGCCAGATTATCATAGAAAACCTTAGTCTTTAACTCCAGTGTCACCCTGCAGGCGTCCGGGTCATCGATGCGGCTGTAGGTATTGTTCACCGCCGCCATACCGCCCGTGACCAGATTCATCTCGTTAAACAAGTCTCCATATTCATAATGCTCGGTATTTAACAGCCCAAGACACCCCTTTAACAATCCCACATAAGAAAAATACTCCCGGGGAATCTCATCCAACTTAAAAATCAGACGCAGATAACCGATGCCGTTGGTGGAAAGATTGTGATATAAAAGGAGAGTATCTCCCAGCTTCCGCTCCTCCACCACCGGCGCAGCCGCCTCCTTCTTCAGATCTTCTCTGGCAAGCAGCGGTATCTTCGCCAGATCCTCCGGGGCGTCCTCCGTCTCCTGAAACAGCCTGAGCTGTTCTTGCGTATCCGCAATTCTCTGCACCTCGGCCTCGGACATAGCCGCTTTCTTCGCCGCAAGCTGCTGCGCAAGCTCTGCCTCACGCCGCTCCAAAAGTCCCTCCACTGGCTTCAGAATCACCACACTGCAGTGATTGTTCTCCAGCAGATAACTCTTTACCAACTGCTCAAACCAGCCGCTGTCCACCCGCTCCCTGAGCGTCTTAAAAGTCTCTGCCAGCTCCAGATAGGCAAAGGGCCTGCTGTCATCGTAGAGCCACCCGTCCAGCATCTGCAGACCATACATCAGCCCCTTGGGATAGGAGCCAAAATCCGCCTCCCGGTATTTAAACTCATAATAATTCAATGCGGCCAGAAGCGCCTTTTTGTCAAATCCCTCCGAAGCGATCCTCTCCAGCACCTCCCGCACCACATCCATGAATTCCGGTTGTCTTTCCAGTGAAGTTCCCTTGGCAATCACACTGAAATAGGGCTGACGGATGCCATTGTCCCAGATGCTGTACACATCCTTGCCGATGCCGCGATCCACCAGCGTCTGTTTTAACGGCGCGCCGGGGGCGGAGCAAAGGGCGTAATCCAGAATCTGGAAAGCCGTGCAAAGCTCTGTATCCGTACTTTCTCCCACGGAATAATTGACCGAGAAATAGGTGTTTTCCTCAGCATCCTCCCCCTCATTCAGCGGATACTCCTTGATTATCCCGGTGGAGGTAGGACCGTTCTCAGGCTCCTTCCCAATCTCAGAATTGATCTCCAGCGCATCGAAAGCAGACAGATAATGCTCGTCGATAAACTGAAGCCGCTCCGCCATATCCATATCGCCATAGAGATAGATATAGCTGTTGGAGGGGTGATAATACTTTCTGTGAAAATCCAGAAATTGCTCATAACTGAGCTCCGGGATGACCTCCGGGTCTCCGCCGGACTCCACGCCATAGGCCGTGTGGGGATACAGCGAATTCATGACCGCCGTCTCCAGCACATCGTCCGCTGAGGAATAGACTCCCTTCATCTCGTTATAGACCACCCCGTTTATGGCCAGACCGCCGTCCTCCGAAAGCTCATAGTGCCAGCCCTCCTGGCGGAAAATGGCTTCCTTCTCGTAAATATTGGGATAAAATACCGCATCCAGATACACATGCATCAGATTCTGAAAATCCTTCTCATTACAGCTTGCAACGGGATAAAGCGTCTTATCGGGATAAGTCATTGCATTCAAAAAAGTGTTCAGGGAGCCTTTCACCAGCTCCACAAAAGGATCCTTCACCGGAAATTCTCTGGAACCGCAGAGCACTGAGTGCTCCAGAATGTGCGGCACGCCGGTGGAATCGGCGGGCGGCGTGCGAAAACCGATATAAAACACCTTGTTCTCGTCGTCATTTGCAAGCAGAGCCACCCTGGCTCCGGTCTTTTTATGCCGCAGCAGCACGCTCATGCTCCCGATGTCCGCGATTTCTCTCTGCTCAATCATTTCATAGGCGGAAAGCTTCTCCAAGTCTTTCACTCCCGCAAATATTTTCTTATCCATATTGATATCTATCCCTCCTGCATCCTCGTTCTCAAAATCCCATCAGCGCCAGCTTGCTCAGCACAAGCTCCTGCACCACCAGCCCCATCTGCTCCTTCTCCTCCACAGACAGCTTCACCAGCTGTTCCACCGGCAGAAGCTTCGTGGTGTACGCCTTCTTTTCCCTGCCTCCAAGTCCCTTTTTCGTCTGTATGAGATTCACCTTCACCCGGGCTTTCAGCTGCCTGTAAATCTTTACCAAAAAACTTTTCCCCTCCAGATAATACAGATGGGACTCCAGAGTGTCCTCCGGGTCCGCCTCCGGCAGAATATAGCGTTCCACTAAAAGCTGGAATTTAAACGGAACCGTCTCCTCCGCCAGAAGCTCTGAAAAAGTATATTTGCTGCCGATATACAGGCTGGACACATCCTGCATACAGTATTTATAATCCTCATAAATTGTCTGGTTCATCCGTCAAATCCTCAATCTGAAATCCCGACATGCGCATGGCCTCCCGGATGCGCTTCTCGCTCATGCCTGTCTCCTGCGCAAGCTCCTCCACCGTCACCTTCCGGCGAAGCTCCTCCGCCATGACCCGGGCTGAATCCGCCACCTTGTTCACATGTTCCGCAGCCTTCCTGTCAGCCTTTTGGCTCGCCGCATTCTCCGCGATATGCTCTTCCATGGCGTCCATCATCATCCGGGCTAACATCCCCTGCGCCTCCTCGGGCCGCTCCAGACTGCCGAGCATTCCCACACCGAAAGCCAGCGCCACATTGCCCTCACCGATCAAATCCTCCAGAAGCACACCCTGTCCGGCGTAGAGCTTCGCAATCTCCGCCACATCCTTCAGATAGACCTCCGTGAGCTTTTTCTGGGCCTGCACATCCCCCGCCATAGCCGAGATCGTGTAAGCCTCGATCTGCCCCGGGGTGTATACAGGGAGCGCTGCAAGCTCATCCAGATAATCCTGGAGATAGTCCCGCTCCTCCTCCGTGAGATAGTCCTCCGGAGCCACCGGCTGCCCGATCCCCACCTTGTGCTGAATCAGATAATCATATACCAGCTGCAACTGCTCTTCGCTCAGGCTAAGCTCCGAAAACGCCTCCTTCACCTGCTCCTCGCTGACACAATTTCCCTGCTCTCCGGCCAGCCTGCGGACACGCTCCAGAGTCTGCGCAAATAAAATCTCCCGCTCCATGCCCCTCTCCCTTCATAAGACTTCATAAGATATATCAGGCAATTTTCAGACTTTATGTTCGTGTGTAAACAAATGTTGCTGACAATACTCATGATTGCCCGCGCATTTTGAACAATAGCGGAACTCAAGCGCCGGGTCATCCTGCTCCGTCCTGCCGCAGATACAGCATTTATGCCCGGACTGCCTCACGCCCTCCCTCACCTGATGCTGAAAATGAACCTTGCGCTTGATCTGCCTGGGATTTAAATAGGACAGTCTGCGGCTCTGAATCCAGAAAATCAGGAAATTAATCAGAGATGCGCCTATAGCAACCACGCCGAACCAATAGGCCGGATGATACGAAAGCCCCGCCATAAAACTCTGTACCATACCTATCACCAGCATCACGCCATAGATAATGCCCAGCCACTTTACCTTCACGGGAATCACAAACATCAGAAGCACCTGATGTTCGGGATAAGTGACGGCATAAGCCAGAAAAATGGACATATTGATGTAATAGGTGCTGAACATCCATGCACCGAAAGAAAAGAAAGATACCGCTCCCTGCATCTCGAGCCATGCTCCAAACAAAAGATAACACACACCCATGCACAAGAAGCTGGCAATCACGGTAATCAACATGCCGCCGAAGATATAGACATTATAACGGTAGGTCCCCCATGTGCGCTCCAGACTGGTGCCGATGCTGTAATAAAAAAACAACATAACCAGCGTAAATACGCTCAAATCTGACGGCGGGCTGATAATCCATGTAAACACGCGCCATATCTGACCGTGCAGGATCTGATAGGGATCCAGAGTCAGATAGTTCATAAAGTTTGGGTTCACAAGAAAGAGGACGTAACCTGCCACATAGCACATTACCAGAATAAGTGATAGATTGGGAATGGCATATTTGCCGAACTTCCGCTCAAAATTGCTGATTCCATTGTTTTTCTGCATATTATTTCACGCCCTTTGTTGTTTCTATTTTTAGTATGCCATTATTCTTCCTATTTTAACATGAGCCATTACATAAGTAAACCGACAAATATTTTTTTAGAAAGTTTTTATCTTCCTATCCGGATTCTTTAATATTTTGTTCGTTGCAATTTGATATTTATTAGCGTATAATGACTGAGAATGTCATTATGAATCATATTTTTTGAGTCATATTTTTAAGGAAGGATGTTTTTATGGATTATTCCAACAAGCATGCAGCTCTCGGTATTGACATCGGTTCCACCACTGTCAAAATCGCAATTTTAGATGAAACGCATACTATTTTGTTTTCCGACTACAGGCGCCATTACGCCAATATTCGGGAGACTTTGTCCGCCCTTTTACAGGAGGCCTACGAGGCGCTTGGGAATCTCTCCCTGCATCCCATGATCACCGGTTCCGGCGGTCTGACGCTGGCAAATCATCTGGGCGTTCCCTTCACCCAGGAGGTGATTGCCGTGGCCGCCTCCCTGCAGGAGCTGGCTCCGAAGACAGATGTCGCCATCGAACTGGGCGGCGAGGACGCCAAGATTATCTATTTCGAGGGCGGAAACGTGGAACAGCGAATGAACGGTATCTGCGCCGGCGGCACAGGGTCTTTCATCGACCAGATGGCTTCCCTGATTCAGACGGATGCATCGGGTCTGAACGAATATGCCAAAAATTACCGTTCATTATATACGATTGCCGCCCGCTGCGGCGTGTTTGCAAAAACCGATATCCAGCCCCTGATCAACGAGGGCGCGACCAAGGAAGACCTGGCTGCCTCCATTTTTCAGGCAGTGGTGAATCAGACTATCTCGGGCCTTGCCTGCGGTAAACCCATCCGCGGTCATGTGGCCTTTCTGGGCGGTCCTCTGCACTTTCTGGATCAGCTCAAGGCCGCGTTCATCCGCACTTTAAATCTGGACGAGGAGCATATCATCGACACCGACAACTCTCATCTCTTTGCTGCCATCGGCTCTGCCCTGAACGCAAAGGAAGAGGTATGCTATACCATGGAGGAAATGGTCGGCAAGCTCTCCTCCGATATCAAGATGGAATTTGAGGTGGAACGCATGGAGCCCCTGTTTGAAGACGAGGCCGCCTATGAGGCTTTTCAGGCGCGCCACGGGGCACATCATGTAGCCACCGGAGACCTTGCCTCCTACAAGGGCAATGCCTTCCTGGGCATAGATGCAGGCTCTACCACCACCAAAATCGCGCTGGTGGGCGAGGACGGCCAGCTCCTCTATTCCTTTTATGCGGGCAATGACGGCAGTCCCTTAAACACCGCCATCCGCTCCCTGAAAGAAATATATGAGAAGCTTCCCGCAGACGTCAAAATCGTGCGCTCCTGCTCCACCGGCTATGGCGAGGCGCTGATGAAGGCCGCCTTTTTATTAGACGACGGTGAGGTGGAGACCGTGGCTCACTACAATGCCGCCGCCTTCTTCAACCCGGAGGTGGACTGTATCCTGGACATCGGCGGACAGGATATGAAGTGTATTAAAATCAAGAATCAGACTGTGGACAGCGTGCAGCTCAACGAGGCCTGCTCCTCCGGCTGCGGCTCCTTTATCGAGACCTTTGCCAAATCCCTGAATTACAGCGTGGAGGATTTTGCCAAGGCAGCACTCTTTGCCGAGCATCCCATCGATCTGGGAACCCGCTGCACCGTGTTCATGAATTCCAAGGTAAAACAGGCTCAGAAGGAGGGCGCGTCCGTGGCGGATATCTCCGCGGGTCTGGCCTACTCCGTCATCAAGAACGCACTCTTCAAGGTCATCAAGGTGTCCGACGCCTCGGAGCTGGGCCGCAATATCGTGGTTCAGGGAGGTACTTTCTACAATGACGCGGTTCTCAGAAGCTTTGAGAAAATCGCGGGCTGTGAGGCCATCCGTCCGGACATCGCGGGCATCATGGGCGCTTTCGGCGCGGCCCTCATCGCAAAAGATAAATACGAGGACGGATATGAGACCACCATGCTCTCCTACGAAAAGCTCTGCGCCCTGCAATTTGAGACCAGCATGGCCAAGTGCAAAGGCTGTACCAATAGCTGCCGTCTCACTGTCAACAAGTTTTCCGGCGGACGCCAGTATATCTCCGGTAACCGCTGCGAGCGCGGCATCGGCGGCAAGAAAAACGCCAACAATGTGCCCAATTTATTTGAATATAAGCTGAATCGAATTTTCTCATACAGCTCTCTGGACGCCGACAAAGCTCCCCGGGGCGTAGTAGGCATCCCCAGAGTCCTGAACATGTATGAGAACTATCCTTTCTGGCATGTTTTCTTCACGGAACTGGGATACCGTGTGGTTCTCTCTCCCAGCTCCAACCGCAAGATCTACGAGCTGGGCATTGAGTCCATCCCCAGCGAATCCGAGTGCTACCCGGCAAAGCTGGCTCACGGCCATGTGTCCTGGCTCATTAAACAAAATGTAAAATTTATTTTCTACCCCGCTCTCTTCTATGAGCGCAATGAGTTTGACGAGGCAAATAATCATTACAACTGCCCCATTGTTACCTCCTACTCGGAGAATATCAAGAACAATGTGGAGGAGATTGCCGCCGGCGACATCATTTTCCGCAATCCCTTTATGTCCTTCCGGGATGTGGACACCGTCACCGACGCACTGACCAAAGAATTCTCCGAGATTCCCAAAAAGGAGATTGCAGCCGCATGCCGCAAGGCCTGGGAGGAACTTGCGCAGGCGCGCAGAGACATGCAGAAAAAGGGCGAGGAAACCCTTCAATACCTGAAGGAGACCGGCAAACGGGGAATCGTTCTCGCCGGCCGCCCCTACCACATCGACCCTGAGATCAACCACGGCATACCGGAGCTTATCACCTCCTACGATATCGCCGTGCTCACGGAGGACTCCGTCTCTCACCTTGGATGTCCCGAGAGACCTCTCATCGTGTCAGACCAGTGGATGTATCACTCCAGACTCTACGCCGCGGCCAGCTATGTGAAGACCGTGGATAATCTGGATCTGATCCAGCTCAATTCCTTCGGCTGCGGACTGGATGCCGTCACCACCGATCAGGTAAATGACATCCTCTCGGGCTCCGACAAGATTTATACCTGCTTAAAGATTGACGAAGTAAACAATCTGGGTGCGGCCAGAATCCGCATCCGCTCCCTGCTTTCGGCCATCGCCGTGCGGGAAAAGAAGAATAGAAAGAGAGAGCTTCACTCCTCCGCCATTGTGAAGGTTCCCTTCACCGAAGAGATGCGGAAGGACTACACCATCCTCTGTCCTCAGATGTCGCCCATTCATTTTGAAGTTCTGCAGCCTGCATTTAATGCCTGCGGCTACCATTTTGAGGTGCTGGACAATGACAATAAACATTCCGTGGACATGGGGCTGCGCTATGTAAATAACGACGCCTGCTACCCTTCCCTTCTGGTGGTCGGGCAGATTATGGAAGCGCTGCTCTCCGGCAAATACGATCTGAATAAAACCGCCATCATCATGACTCAGACCGGCGGCGGGTGCCGGGCCACCAACTATGTGGGCTTTATCCGTCGCGCTCTGGAGAAAGCGGATATGCCGCAGATTCCGGTCATCTCTCTGAATCTGGCCGGTATCGAGACCAATCCCGGCTTTCACCTGAATGCGGATCTGCTGCTTCGGGCCGCCGTGGGAGCGCAGTTCGGCGATATCTTCATGCGCTGCGTATACCGCATGAGACCCTATGAGGCCACTCCGGGAAGCGTGGAGGCAGTCCATCAGAAATGGCTGAAGATTGCGCAGGATTTTGTATCTGCCAAGCGTATTAAACTCACCAAATTTTATAAATTATGCCGCCAGATGATCCGGGAGTTTGACGCCATTCCGCTGTTGGATATCCAGAAACCGAGGGTGGGTATCGTCGGAGAGATTTTGGTGAAATTCTCCCCCGCGGGCAACAACCATCTGGTAGAGCTTTTGGAGAGCGAGGGCGCAGAAGCTGTGGTACCCGATCTGATAGATTTCATGCTCTACTGCTTCTACAATCAGATATACAAAGCAGAGCATCTGGGCACCAGCAAGAAAGCCGCCCGCGTGTCATCCCTTGGAATCTGGGCCATCGAACATCTGCTCCGGGGCGCAGCGACGGATGAATTCAAAAAGAGCAAACACTTTACGCCGCCCACTCCCATCCGTGAGATTGTGGAATTCGCAAAACCCATTGTCTCCATCGGAAACCAGACCGGCGAAGGATGGTTCCTCACGGGAGAGATGGTGGAGCTGATCCACGACGGCGTGCCCAATATCGTCTGCACCCAGCCCTTCGGCTGCCTGCCCAACCATGTGGTGGGCAAGGGCGTCATCAAGGCGTTACGAAAGACCTATCCTGAGTCTAATATCGTGGCTATCGACTACGACCCCGGCGCCAGCGAGGTAAACCAGTTAAACCGCATTAAACTGATGCTCTCCACCGCGCAGAAAAATCTGAAATAATGGAGCTCCAACAAAAGACTCCTGAGACATTAAAATACCCCTGCAGGCAGCGTGATATCGCTCCTGCGGGGGTATTTTATTTGAAGGATTCAGGATGCGGCCTCCTCTCGGCTCTCCACGAACTGCTGCAGCGCCTGAGCCACTTCCTCGGGAGCCAGCCCGTAATCGCCAATCATATCGCTGACCGCCTCCAGCTCTCTGCGCCGCTTCTCCTCCAGAAGCTCCGCCAGTTCCCTCTTCTCCGACTCCACTCTCGTGAGCAGCGCATCGATGAGCTCCTGCTTCGCCTCGATTTTCTCCTCGATGCTCTTGCGTTGTCCTCTTGCCATATATCTGCCTCCTTTGCTATGTTTAGATCTGTCTGGATGCAGACTGCGCTCTTTGCGCAGTGAAACTGCATTTGTAACAGTATATGGACAAGATTGGGAAAATATACCTGTAATATACAAAATAATTCCTGTTTTATTTAATCCAGATTAAACCAGTACTCCACGCTGTCAACGCTTGTCAGCGCAGGCCTTACCGTCATCATTGTTTTATCCTTATTAAATTCCACGGTAATGGTCTCCCACTTGTTACCGTATCTCAACACTTTTATTGTGTTCTTGTTCACCACTTTGTAATCATAGTTCGCGACCGTAGTGTTCATCCAGCTATATCCTGTCTCCAGCCGATATTCAATCTCATCCTCCGTGAAATCCAATATACAGAGAATATAAGCGCCATCCTCACCTTCCACTCTCGTCCAGTCCCGCATCAATTCCTTTTTTAAATTTGATGCCTGCATGACATTTACCATAAACAATAGCACCACTACTCCCACTATCGCAAAAGCGGCAACTGCAGCAGTAACTCCGACGCCTATTCCTATTCCCAGCTTATTATTCCTGCCGGCGTTTTGAGGCGCAGGGGCAGCATTCCCTCCCGATGGAGCAGCCGCAATCCTCGCTCCACACTTGACGCAAAACTGAGCATCGCCCGACGATGCATGCCCACAGACAGGACACATTTTTCCTGATGTACCTTCCATAACTTTTCCCTCCCATAAAAAATCCTGTAAATACAGTAAAAATTATATTGTATTAACTATAACAC
>JAIDDH010000073.1 GCA_029055435.1 Acetatifactor sp. | reverse complement strand
TATTTATATCAATTATTAGTGGAGAATTTTCGTGAAGAAGTACTTCACATTGATTTACTCCCTTCATTTTTGCAATTCGAAATAATCGTTCTATTGTTAAACCAACTTTATCGGCATTTTTTGAAAAAATATTTGTTATAAAACTTGTATGTAACGATGGACGCTTGGAAGATTGAAAAAGAATACTCTTTATTTCGCCTATATTTCTCATATAAATATGCATTTCAGCATTGCTATTCTGCTCTTGGGGAAGAAATCGGCAGATAGAATGATAAAAATCATACAAAGTATGAGAGTCAAAAACTTTAGCATGTACAATCAATTTGCAATAAAATTTCAACATACGAAAATCTCGGTAAGAAATAGCTTGTAATAACCCCTTTTTTAACATTCGCATTGCTTCAACATAATTTTTTTGAAAAATATATATATTGGCTGCTGGAAAATACTCCTCTCGTTCGATATATTTTATTAAAAGCAATGGTAAAATATTATCTATGTATTCTTTAGAAGAATACATTTTTCCATCAGAGGATATAAATTGTACACCCGGATCTTCAGTAGCGCAAATTTCTAATCCTCCAATCATATAAGTTGGCTGATGAATTGACATAATACATTTAAAAAATGTATTTTTCTCCCATTCGGAAAATTGTAAATTAGAATTGTTGAAATTCATTCCAATAAATTCACAACAACGATATACAGCGTTTTCTAGAGTGCTATATTCCAGTTTTGTCATGTCAAATCTACATTCTTCAAAATACGACTCAGCAAAAGAACATCCATAAAAGGTTACTTTTGTAAAGTAAGTGCGGATAAAGGTACTATTATTAATAGAGGCAACGAATCTCCGCCGAGTACTAGATTGAAATTTACAATCACAGAATCTACAGTATTCTAAATCAGGCACATTCATTGAGCAATCTATAAATTCACATTCATTAAAAATAGAGCCTGTTAAAGATGCTTTATTAAAATTACTTCTGATTATCTTTGACGTTTTTAATATAGTGTGGTTAATATTTTGATTAGAAAAGTCTTCTTCTATTAAAATATCATTGGAATATTCTGCTAAACCAGATGAATTTTTATCGTATATGGTTTCTTTTGATTCTTGTATGGTTCTACCCTGAGTCATATAAAATCTCCCATTTCTTCTCTGTTTTCTGTTTATTATTAGGTTTTTTATAATCTAGAGATGCCTACAATACCATTTACTGATAATCCCAAGTTTTTATGCAATTACTGTCAAAACCAACGGATAACTTTTAATTATCCTTAAAAAATTACGGCTTACAAATTCAAAACACAACATTTTAATACCACTCATTCTGTATATCCTTTACCCTACACAAAAATTCCTCCTCGGATGCTTCGCCACCAGAATCTCCCTCTGTTTATTCATCGCGACATGTGTATATATCTCTGTAACATTAATAGAACTATGTCCCAGCATTTCCTGAATATAGCGGATATCTACATCTGCTTCCAAGAGGCTTGTGGCAAAGGTATGTCGGAACATATGTGGGGTGATATGCAATTCTATTGCTGCAAGATCAGTGTACTTGTTAATCATTCTGCGGACGGACTGGTCGGTCAGTGCCCGCCCTGCCAGATTGACAAAGAAATGCTCGCATGCCTTCATTTCCATAAAAAAGTCCTTTTTATACAATTCCAAAGTTCTGACAACATCGTCATTTCCAATCTGGATATGTCTTTCCTTAGCGCCTTTGCCATATATTAAAACAGTCCGGTCATATAAATTCACATCACTGACGCTGAGTGAACAGAGCTCTGAGATCCTCATTCCGGTGGCAAAGAGCAGTTCAATTGCTGCGGCGTCTCTCAGCGCACTTCGTCTCTGGTAATCGGTCTTCGCATACTTATATTGTGTGTAAACAGTGCGCAGGATATCTTCCACTGTGTGCAGCGGGATAGTTTTGGGCAGGATGAATGGCTCTCGGAATTTTGTGCGCACTTTATTAAAGGGATTCTGATCAATCAGTTCTTTGTATTCCAGATAGTGGAAAAATGCTTTGACAGAGGCGATTTTCCTCTTTACTGTTTTGGGTTGATAGATTTGATGAAGATTTCCAATAAAATCTTCCAATGCGGCGGCAGTAATTTCTTCTGCATTTATAGATAAGAATTGATTTGAAAATTGTTTTAAGTCGATTCGATAGGCTTTGAGCGTTTTGGCATCCAGTCTCTTCTGATAGCGGCAGTATGCCAGATAGTTGTCGATTTGTCTCTGTAAAGTATTCATGATAAACTCTCCTTTGTATTTTGCATCAGTTTATCATGAATACGATACAGAAATCATATATTCTCAAAAACTTCCCGTCACATTTTCCAATGCTGCAAAAAAGTCTTCCGAACCTATGTAATAAAAAGTCAAAGTTTCTTCCGACACAAGCGGAACCTTGGCGGTATCCTGACTTACACGAACCATAACAACATTGGAATCTTCATACACAGTATATGTCAGGATTTTTTCATAGTCATTTGAATTTCCTGATTTTATCACTGTAGGAGTCTTTTCCTGATAGAGTTCTATAATATATTTGGGAGTCAGTGTTTTATCGAAATCAGTACACAGATTCCATTCTTCGTCGTCAAAAAAGTCGATTACATCCGACTGGGACTGTTTGTCCAGGGTTGCGACATTTGTGCCGTTCGGATTCTGGATTTCGATGCGTGCCAGTTTTGTGCTTACATCTTTGTTTGTATTTGCCCCGCAGCCTGCCAGCATAGCCATAGTGATTAATAAAAACCAGCATAAAGATTTTTTGGTATATTTTTTCATGTTTGTACCGATCTGAGGACAGCTTCCTCAAATTTATCCTTTCTTTTTCTTCTTGTGATTGTGATATTCTTCGTTCATGGTCAGTACTTTATATGCGCGCCATATGCCCCAGGCATAGACTGCAAAGTATCCGCCGATGCCCGACACGGCGTCCCCCAGCGCATATAGGATATGTTCTAAGTCTTCGGGGACTGCCCAATAGAATTCCGGCAATAACAGAAATCCTGTCAAAAATACAAAAGCACCGCTCAACAGCATCGACCGATATATTTTTTTGTTTTCTGAAAATGCAATCCGCAGTTGCTTCAGCACTTCGGCGTCAAAAATCAAGGGTTCTGTCCATATCTTTTTATAGGGATTGTCGGATATGACAAGGTTGATAATCAAAATGATTATAATAATAAAAATAAACATACTGATTATATTGCCAATTCCTCTATAGTACACAGCCATATAGGAAAGTGCGCCGGACAGAAATGCCAGTAGTATGCAGATGCTGATTTTGGTGAATTTTGATTTCTGGTATGCCAAGAAGCTTTCCGCCAATTCCCTGCTGACGTACCAGCCTTTTGCAGGCGCATTCTCAACAGGCGGCTCTTGTTCATTTCCCACCAGATAGTCTAAGCTCACATGATATAACTGGCTCAGTCGAATCATTTTCTCCATTTCGGGGTAACCGCTGTCATTTTCCCATTTGCTGACAGCCTGTCGAGACACGCCCAGCAGCTCCGCCAATTCCTCCTGAGACAGACCGGACTCTTTTCTGCCCTTTTGTATTCTTTGACCCAGGGTCATAGTCATCACTCCTTTCCCGTTCAATATACCGCACCCACATTATGAAGTCTATCAAAATGCGGTTGCAGCTTCGCAATTTGCAGTTGCACCCTGATTACAACATAACATTTTAAATTCCGACAAATTAAGTGGTAGCATCCCGGCGGAATCTCTGTTATAATGTACGGTAAGGGCAGAATCAAATTCAATTATTGAAATTTAAATGATATTGTTGCGCAATATCGCAGGCGCAGTCTGCGATACAGATTACGGGATTCGCGCGGCGGTTCCTGTAATGTGCGGAGGAGTATACATGAAGAAACGAATTCGTCTGAAAGGCCGAATCAAGACCTACATACAATTCAGCATTTATTTAGGAGTTTTGCTCTGTGCCGTGGATGCGGCCATCTGCATGATTGATTATCGCGCGGGTCTGCTTTTGGGAGTTTTTGCACTGTTCTATTTTGCGGTGACATTGACGCTGTATTTTTATAATAAGCCTGTCATTATGAATGAGCTTATCAGCTTTGCCACGGAATACGGGCAGATTCAGCGAAAGCTTTTGCGGGATATGGAGGTGCCTTACGCGCTTCTGGACGATGCGGGAAAAGTGATTTGGACAAACATTGCTTTCGAGAATGTGATTCATCAGTCCAAGGGCTATAATAAGTCCATTACCGGTCTGTTTCCTTCGCTCACAAGGGACAGGCTTCCCGACGATGCGGGGGTGGACGAGGCGCAGTACGAGCTGGAGCATGAGGACTGTGAGTATGTGGTAAAGCTGAAAAAGATTTCCCTGAAGGAAATGGCTGCAAACAGCGATATGATCGATGCGGAGGGATATAATGGCTATCTGATTGCCATGTATCTGTTTGATGAAACGGCTTTACACATTGCATTGAAGGAAGTGGACGACCAGAGTCTTGCAGTTGGCATGATTTATCTGGATAACTATGAGGAAGCTCTGGAGAGCGTGGAGGAAGTCAGACGCTCTCTGTTAATCGCGCTGATCGACAGGAAGGTCAACAAATATATCTCTGCATTGGACGGCATTAGCAAGAAGATGGAGAAGGACAAGTATCTGGTGATTCTGCGCAAGAAGGCGATTGCCCAGCTGCAGGAGAGTCGTTTTGATTTACTGGAGGAGGTAAAGACCGTCAATATCGGCAATGAGATGGCGGTGACTATGAGTATCGGCGTGGGACTGGACGGTCTCACCTATGCACAGAATTATGAATTTTCCAGAAATGCCATCGATCTGGCGCTGGGGCGGGGCGGAGATCAGGCGGTGATCAAGACGCCGGAGAGCATCACCTATTATGGCGGCAAGAGTCAGCAGGTGGAGAAGAATACCCGTGTCAAAGCCCGTGTCAAGGCGCATGCGCTGCGGGAGATTATCACCGGAAAGGACAAGGTGCTGGTGATGGGGCACCGCATGCCGGATGTGGACAGCTTTGGTTCAGCGGTGGGTATTTACCGGATTGCCACCACGCTGGGACGAAAGTGTCATATAGTGTTGGACGAGGCTACCACGGCCATACAGCCCCTTGTGGATTTGTTCAAAGAGAATCCCGAGTACGATGATGATATGATTATCACGGGCCAGGAGGCCATCGAGATGGCGGGCAATAATGCGGTTCTGGTGGTGGTGGATGTCAATAAGCCTTCCATCACGGAATGTCCGGAGCTGCTGCGCTACTGCAAATCTATCGTGGTGCTGGATCACCACAGACAGGGTACGGAGACTATCGAGAATGCCACGCTCTCCTATGTAGAGCCCTATGCATCCTCCGCCTGTGAGATGGTATCTGAGATTCTGCAGTATACTTATGACAATATCAAAATCCGTCCCGAGGAGGCGGATTGCATGTACTCGGGTGTTATGGTGGATACCAACAATTTCGTGACAAAGACCGGTGTGCGCACCTTTGAGGCGGCGGCATTCCTGCGCAGAAACGGCGCGGATGTGACCAGAGTGCGTAAGATGTTCCGCGAGGATGCTCAGGAGTATAAGGCCAGAGCGGATGCGGTGAGTCAGGCGGAGATTTACAAACAATATTTTGCTATTTCCATCTGTATAGCGGAGGATTTGCCCAGCCCTACGGTAATCGGCGCGCAGGCGGCCAACGAGCTCTTGAATATCAAGGGAATCAAGGCAAGCTTTGTGTTGACGGACTATCAGGGGAAGATTTATGTCAGTGCCCGTTCCATAGACGAGGTGAATGTGCAGATTGTCATGGAGCGCATGGGCGGCGGCGGACATCTGAATGTTGCAGCCTGTCAGATGGAGGGCGTGGGTATTGTTGAAGCCATCGGTGTGCTGAAGCGCACCATAGATGATATGCTGGAAAAAGGTGAGATTTAGACGGAAAGGAAGATAGAAGAACATGAAGATTATTCTTTTACAGGACGAGAAAAAGCTTGGCAAGAAGGGCGACATTATCGAGGCCAGCGAGGGATATGCGAGAAATTATATTTTGCCCAAGAAGATCGGGGTGGAAGCCAATGCCAAGAATATGAATGATTTGAAGCTGCAGAAAGCCAACAATGAGAAGGTTGCGCAGGAGCAGCTGGATGCGGCGAAGGCGCTGGCAGCGGAGCTGGAGACTAAGCAGGTGATTGTGAAGATCAAAGCCGGGGAGGGCGGCAGAGCGTTTGGTTCTGTCTCCACCAAGGAGATTGCGGCGGCCGTGAAGGAACAGCACGATCTGGAGATTGATAAGAAGAAGATTCAGCTGCCCGAGGCATTGAAGAATTTTGGAAGCTATGAGGTTGCAGTGAAGCTGCATCCCCAGGTGACTGCCAAGCTGACTGTCAAGGTATTGGAGGCATAGGATGCCCGGAATGGAAGAAAATGTCTTAAAAAGAATATTGCCCCACAGTGTGGAGGCGGAGCAGTCGGTGATCGGTTCCATGATTATGGACAGGGAGGCTGTCACGGTGGCGTCTGAGATTGTCACGGGTGAGGATTTTTACAGCAGACAGTATGGAATTCTTTTTGAGACCATGGTGGAGATGGGAGAGGAAGGACAACCTGTGGATCTGGTGACGCTGCAGAATCGTCTCAGGGAGAAGGATGTACCCCCGGAACTCTCCAGTCTGGAGTTTGTACGCGATTTGATTGCGGCGGTGCCCACCTCTGCGAATGTGAAATATTATGCCAATATTGTGGCGGAGAAATCGCTTTTGCGCAGACTGATACGTCTGAATGAGGAGATTGCCAATACCTGCTATGCGGGGAAGGAGAGTCTGGAATTTATTCTGGAGGACACGGAAAAGCGCATGTTCCAGCTTTTGCAGAAGCGTGATTCCGGCGAGTTTGTGCCCATTCGTCAGGTGGTTATGAACGCCATGGACAGAATCGAGGCGGCCTCTAAGAACAAGGGCAGCGTCACCGGAATCCCCACAGGATTTACGGATTTGGATTATCGTACTGCGGGCATGCAGCCCTCGGATCTGGTGTTGATTGCGGCGCGTCCCTCCATGGGAAAAACCGCTTTTGCCCTGAATATAGCTCAGTATGTGGCTTTTAAGAAAAATTTTCCGGTGGCAGTCTTTAGTCTGGAGATGAGCAAGGAGCAGCTGGTGAACCGTATGTTTTCGCTGGAGTCCAGCGTAGATGCCCAGAAGCTCCGCACAGGACAGTTGAATGACCAGGACTGGGAGCGCCTGATTGAGAGCGCGGGTGTCATCGGTAAATCCCAATTGATGATTGACGATACGCCCGGAATCAGTATTTCGGAGCTGCGCTCCAAGTGCCGCAGGCTGAAGCTGGAGCATGGCCTGTCCATGATTATCATCGATTATCTGCAGCTGATGTCCGGCAGCGGACGCTCGGATTCCAGACAGCAGGAAATTTCGGATATTTCCCGTGGGCTGAAGTCCATTGCCCGTGAACTGAATGTACCTGTGCTGGCTTTGTCGCAGTTATCCCGCGCGGTGGAGCAGCGGCCGGACCACAGACCCATGCTCTCGGATTTGCGTGAATCCGGAGCCATCGAGCAGGATGCCGACGTGGTAATGTTTATCTACCGCGACGATTATTATAATCACGACACAGACCGCAGAGGTATTTCCGAGATTATCATTGCCAAGCAGAGAAACGGTCCCATCGGTACGGTGGAGCTGGCATGGCTGCCCGAGTACACCAAGTTTGCGAATTTGGAGCGTGCCCGCAGGTCGGATACATAAAACATAGAAATCAAATAATGGCTGACAGATAGTCAAATAAGAGGTTATTTACAAAAGAGAATGAGCAAATTGCCCGTTCTCTTTTTTTATGCGCAGGGGCGCAAAAAGAAAACTTTGTCGGAAAGGGGAAGCTTATGGACAATTACTTATTGATTTCAGACGCTGCAAAAGAGGTCCAGGTGGAGAGCCATGTGTTGCGCTATTGGGAGGAAGAACTGCATCTGCCCATCAAGCGCAATGAGCTGGGGCACCGCTACTATACTCAGGAGGATGTGGAGTGTTTTAAGCAGATCAAAAAAATGAAAGAGAGGGGATTGCAGTTGAAAGCGATTAAAATGGTTTTGAAGGATGGAAAGTTTGATGTGCTGCCTCAGGAGAGCGCCCCTGAGAGCCGGGAGGAGAAGGCGCAGAGACTGCAGTGGATTATGCAGCAGTTGATTCGCCAGGCCGTACAGGAGAACAATGCGGAGCTTGTAAAGCAGATTAAGGAGAGTGTGCTGAAGGAGCTGGATTATCAGTTCCGCATGCAGGAGGAGCGCGAGGAGGAGCGTGCCAGACAGGAAGCAGAGCGCTCAGAGCGTTATTATCGGCAGATAGACGAGCTTCTGCGCAAGAAGAGCAGCGGAAGAAAATTAAAGGATCTGATGGGAAAAAGCGCGGAAAAGGGAGCCGAACCGCTGAAGGTCAATCAGCCCAAAGAAAAAAAGAAAAGGCGTTTCGTTATCTGAAATGCCTTTTCTCATGTTCCTGAAATTCTTATCAATATCATTGCCGGGGATTTAGTCCTCCGCAATAGTGCCAACAGGGCACTGGCCTGCGCAGGAACCACAGCTGATGCACTTATCCGCGTCAATCTCAAACTTGCCGTCGCCCATGGTAATAGCGCCGACAGGACACTGAGCCTCACAGGCGCCGCAAGCTACACAAGCATCACCGATTACAAATGCCATAACAAATTCCTCCTTCTGTGTGATAAATTCATATCAATCTCTTGCGTCTATTGTAATACAAAAGGAGGGCTGATTCAAGTGGTAAAAGCAAGAAATTTATTGTTTGAAATTTATTTTGAAAATTTATTGTTGTGTCTGCATTTCCGCTCTGCGCTTGCGGATGCCGTCCAGTATCACTTGCTTTTTCTCGATTAATTTGTTTTTGTCCATGGCGGGGACGCCTTTCAGGCGGTATTCCATGCCAAGCTTCTCGTATTTAGATTCGCCCATGGTGTGATAGGGCAGTGCGTCCAGTGCCTTCAGGTTGGAGAACTGGCCGATAAAGTATCCCAGGTCAAACAGATATTTATCATCGTCCGTGTAGCCGGGCACAATCACATGGCGAATCCACATATCAACCTTTTTATCGTTCAGATAGGCGGCAAATTTCAGAATATTAGTGTTGGGCTGCTTTACCAGATCTTTGTGTTTTTCCGGGTCGATGTGTTTGATGTCCAGCATGACCAGATCGGTGAGAGTCATGAGGTGATCCAGTTTTTTCAGCCATTCCGTATTGTTGGGATTATAGGCGATGCCGGAGCTGTCGATACAGGTATGGATGTTTTTCTGTTTGGCCAGCGTAAAGAGATCAATCAGGAAATCCACCTGCATCAACGGTTCGCCGCCCGTTACCGTAAGACCGCCGCCATTGACATAAAAGGGTTTGTTGCGTTCATATTGCTCTATGATGTAGGAGGGTTCCATGAGCGTTCCCCCGTTCATCTCCCAGGTGTCCGGGTTGTGACAGTAAGCGCAGCGCATGGGACAGCCCTGTACAAATACCACAAAACGTGTGCCGGGGCCATCGACGGTTCCAAAGCTTTCCAGAGAATGAATTCTACCTTGCATAGCATAGTCCTTTCCAAATAATTTTGTTATTTATTATACCTCATTCGGGTCTAAATATAAAGATATAATAAAGAGAAAGTGGGCATGCGTATGCGTCAGGTAGACAAAATACTGAAAATATGCTATAATTTACACTGGTAGAATGTCAATACAGACAGTGATTACAATGCAGTGAGGAACCAATGAAACAGATTAAATGGAACGACAGATATACGATAGGTGTTGAGTTTATTGACAGGGAGCACAAATTGCTTTTGTCAACAATGGATAAGCTTATGCGGCTTATTGAGAACGACGACAAGAGCGAATGGGTATGTCGGGAAGGGGTAAAATATTTAAAGAATCATTCCCTGGAGCATTTTGAGCATGAGGAAGAATACATGCGCTCTATCAACTATAGTGAGTATGAGGTTCATAAACGGCTGCATACAGATTTTCGTGACAATACACTGCCGGCACTGGAGAAGGAGATGGCGGCGTCGAAGTATTCGACAGAGTCCATCCGACATTTTCTGGGCGTCTGCATTGGATGGGTGGTTGCCCATACGTTGACCGAGGATATGGCTATTGTGGGGAAACAAAGAAGTAAATGGGTGGATATTCCGCACGAAAAAGAGCGGGAAATTATGGGCCAGACCATTGTTCAATTGATTAGGGACATGTTTCAGCTACAGGCAAGAATGATCAGTGAGCAGTACGCGGGAGAAAATTTCGGGAAGGTAATTTGCAGCCGTTTCGTTTACCGGGGAGAGAGTAAAGAAAAATGGGAAATTACGCTTGTCTTTGAAGAACAGCTCCTGTTAAAGATAGTGGGAACCATATTCAATGCAGAATATAAAAAAGTAGACGATCTGGTAATCAATATTGGCAGATATATTGCGAGACAGTTTATGGAACGTGTCAAGGAAAGTTTTCCGGCGTTTAATTTGTTTGAATTGGAGAAGGAGAATCTGCTGACTCACGAACAGCTCGTGGATTCCTTTGAACGTATGTCGCCTTCCTGCAGTCTGTTGTTTGATACGGGTCAGGGATATTTTGCATTCTGTGCAATGGCCTTGGATTCCAGCCGCAGTAAGATTGAGATTGAGACCGGAGTTAATACTGAACATGCAATGGATGCAGTCAAACAATATCTGGAGAATGAGCGTGCGTCATGGAAACAGCAGAAGAAAAAAATTCTTGTGGTGGACGATTCGGATTTTATGCGCAAAAAAATAGTAAGGCTCTTTGAAGGAGATTATGAGGTGACAGAAGTAGCTTCCAGTATGTCGGCTATTCAGAGTATTACAATAAACAGGCCGGATCTGGTTTTGCTAGATTATGAAATGCCGGTCTGCGATGGGAGACAGACCTTGGAAATGATTCGTTCAGAGGAAACGACGGCGAATATTCCAGTGTTTTTCCTGACTGCAAAGGCAGATCGAGAGAGTGTAAAGAGGGTCATGGAACTAAAGCCGGAGAGCTATCTTTTAAAGTCAATGCCGGAAGAGGAGATTAAGAAGATGGTGGATGATTTTCTGGCGAAAGAAGCATAACGATGTGATGAGAACGCAAGAGGAGGAAGAACGAGCGATGAAACGGAAAATTCAAAAAACAAAAAATATTCGGAGAGCGATTTTGCTGGCTGTCTCCGTACTGTCTGCGGCTATTCTGCCCAGTGGAAACTGTCTGCGGGTTTCTGCGGAGGAGCCCACGACCTTTTATCTGAGATATGTCTGCACCACATGTCTCTGGGACGAGGATGCGAAAGACAATCATGGAAATCCCACCTTTGAGGGACACGATTCAAGTCACACTTATCAATGGCGCAGGCAGATTGGAACATGGGATGATAATGTGGAAGGCAGAGAGCCTTATTATCTCAACGAGGGAGATGACAGGGTCAAGGACGGAGATATTGTGGTGGTGCTGCCGAATCTCCCCATAACGGAAGGATTTGAGGAAGAGGAAGACGGTTATGCGTTGAAGCGGGTAAAGCAGGCCACTGATCAGACTGTCATATCAATAAATGCACATTTGAGTAATCTGACGATAAATCGTTCCAGCGCGTTTCTTTCCACCGGAGGAGTGGATGAGTGCCATGTGCTGGGAGACAGTTATGCGTCTATTAGCGGAAATGTTACTAATGCTTATGTATATGATGCGGCGGACTGCACTTTTAACAATAATGTCACCAATCTTAGACTGTATAACAGCAAGGGGCGGTTGGATGATGCCAACAGCAATCAGAAATGGCTTCCCAATGTGACTGTGGGCGGAACCGTGGACTATGCTTCCGTTTCTGACGTCGGCGGTCTCTGTGATGAATATTGGAAGTTTGCCAGCGGAACATTTTCCTTTAATGAAAAGAAAGGACTGGAGACCTATTCCGGCAATTACAGCACTTCCGGCAGCACACCTTCGACTGTCTCCCGAGGCACAGCAGCTTCCCAGAATGCGTCTCAATCCGATTATGATGATGTTCCAAAGACCGGAGAGAGCAATCTGATTATGTGGCTGGCTGTGAGTATGACAGCGGTTTCTATTCTGTGTGTCATGGGATGTCTGATGGTTAGAAGGAACAGGAACAGATAAAGAGAGCAGGATCAAGAAAAGCGGAGTAAAATACACAGAGCAATATAAACAGAGTAACATAAACAGAGCTTCGGACGAATCCGAAGCTCTGTTTTGTTTTCCAAGATTTTCATCTCGAAATATTCATGTTGAAAATTCGATTAGATAGCCTCATGGAAAGTACGGGAAATAACATCAGCCTGCTGCTCGGGAGTCAGCTTGATAAAGTTTACTGCATACCCGGACACGCGAATGGTAAGCTGAGGATAGTTCTCGGGATGCTTCTGAGCATCCAGCAGGGTGTCTCTGTTCAGAACATTTACATTCAGATGATGACCGCCCTTTGTAGCATAGCCATCCAGTAAGTTTACAAGGTTATCAACCTGTGCGGAATTAGTAGCCATTTTATTATCCTCCTTTAAGATTTATTATTTATAGTCGTCCAATCCTTCGTGAAGCGTTGGTACACTGCAGGCCAACGGTGTTCTGGAACAATCCGTGCAGCCCATTGTCTGGACGTTCTTTGATGAGTCCTCTTCTTCGGTAGTGGTGTCCACATTTACATGTCCGACGCCCTTCTGCATGCCGGAATCCAGCATTTTTACAAGATCATCAATCATTTGTTTCTCGTCCATAGTGTGCCTCCTGTGATGCCTGCAATTTATTTGTTCAAGTCAAGTTCGATATCAAGGCGATATCGGGTTGCCTGCAGGTTATTTGTTTAAGTCAAGTTCGATATCGCCTGCGAACACCTGATCCTCTTTGCCCAGAGCGCCGGGGATGATGGTGAAGGTGTTGGAGATACCGTCCTGTGCATCGTTGAAAGGAAGCTTTGATACAGAAGACAGGGAAGCGACAGCACCATGAGTATCGCGGCCGTGCATAGGGTTAGCACCGGGAGCGAAAGGCTGGCCCTTCTTACGTCCGTCAGGGGTATTACCGGTAGCCTTACCATAGGTTACGTTAGAGGTAATGGTCAGGATGGACGTGGTGGGAACACCGTTTCTGTAGGTGTGATGTCTTCTGATAGCGGTCATGAACTTATGAACAACTTCCTGTGCAATGCTGTCTACGCGGTCGTCGTCATTACCGTATTTGGGGAACTCACCGGTGGTCTTGAAGTCAACGATGATGCCGTCCTCGTCACGGATGGGCTCAACCTTTGCATACTTGATAGCGGACAGGGAGTCAGCCACGATGGACAGACCAGCCACACCAGTTGCAAAGTAGCGCTTAACGTCTCTGTCATGAAGAGCCATCTCTGCTCTCTCATAGCAGTATTTGTCATGCATATAGTGAATGACATTCAGAGTGTTTACATAAACATCAGCCTGCCACTCAAGCATGTCGATGAATTTGCTCATTACATCATCATAGTCCAGAACATCGCCGGTAACGGGGCGATACTTGGGACCTACCTGCTTCTTGGTAACCTCGTCCACACCGCCGTTCAAAGCGTACAGCAGACATTTTGCCACGTTTGCACGAGCGCCGAAGAACTGCATCTCCTTACCGATTACCATGGAGGATACGCAGCATGCAATGCCGTAGTCATCGCCATGGGTAGGTCTCATCAGATCATCGTTCTCATACTGGATGGAAGAAGTCTGGATGGACATCTTAGCGCAGTATCTCTTCCAGCCCTCGGGAAGTCTGGTGGACCAAAGTACGGTCAGGTTGGGCTCGGGAGAGGGACCAAGGTTGGTCAGGGTGTTCAGATAACGGAAGCTCATCTTGGTAACCATGGGTCTGCCGTCAACGCCAACGCCGCCCAGGGACTCGGTAACCCAAACGGGATCGCCTGCGAAAATCTGATTGTACTCGGGAGTACGTGCAAACTTGATGAGACGCAGCTTCATGATGAAGTGATCAACAAACTCCTGAATCTCTTCCTCGGTGAAGGTGCCGTTCTTCAAATCTCTCTCAGCGTAGCAGTCAAGGAAGGTAGAAGTACGTCCAAGGGACATTGCTGCACCGTTCTGCTCCTTTACTGCACACAGATAACCGAAGTAAGTCCACTGAATAGCCTCTTTTACATTAGAAGCGGGCTTGGAGATATCGCAGCCATAGGAAGCAGCCATCTCCTTCATCATCTTCAGAGCGATCATCTGCTCGGAAATCTCCTCGCGAAGACGAATCACATCGTCGGTCATCACACGTCCGGTAGAATCCTTCTGTGCCTGCTTGTCTTCGATCAGTCTGTCGATACCGTACAGAGCCACACGTCTGTAGTCGCCGATGATACGGCCGCGGCCATAAGCATCAGGAAGACCGGTGATGATGTGGGAGGAACGGCAGGCTCTCATCTCCTGATTGTATGCGTCGAAACAACCTGCGTTATGAGTCTTTCTGTGGGTGGAGAAAAACTCGGAAATCTCAGGGTCAACCTCATATCCGTTGTCGGAGCAAGCCTTCTCTGCCATACGGATACCGCCATAAGGCTGCAGAGATCTCTTGAAGGGCTTGTCAGTCTGGAAACCTACGATGGTCTCCTTGGACTTGTCAAGATATCCGGGGCCATGAGATGTGATAGTGGAAACAACCTTGGTGTCCATGTCGAGAACGCCGCCTGCTTCTCTCTCCTGCTTCTGCAGATCGAGCACCTGTGCCCATAAATCTTTTGTGTTCTGTGTAGGTCCGGCCAAGAAGCTCTCATCACCGTCGTAGGGATGATAGTTTCTCTGGATAAAGTCGCGTACATTCACTTCCTTATCCCATTTTCCGGCTACAAAGTCTGTCCATTCTGGTCTCATTTTGATATGCCTCCTATTTTTATTTGATTATTTTAAAGTAACTTGCGTTACTCTTAATCCTGTATTTATTATAGGAAAAACGGAATTAAGAGTCAAGGCAGATAGTGCATTTTTTTGCATACAAAAAAGATTTGTACGACAAAAAATACATAGCGGGAAATTTGGTTTCAGGAGAGGGCGAGAGTATCTTCCCAATCCTTCATGATTGTCTCGCATCTGTCAACGTCAACAGACTCAACCGCCTCCCTCAACTGCGCAAAAAACTCCTGCTGATCACTTTCATAGCTGTATTGGTTCATCTCCTCGATTACATCTTCCATACCGCCCATGTCGAGCTCGTCGAGAGCCTGTCTCATACTGGCAAAGCATTTGTGCAGTGTTTCAAAAGCTATCTTTTTCTTATCCTGACTGTCATCTTCCTCTTCAGCGCAGAAGGGCTCCAGTACGGGGAGATATGCGAGATATTGTTCAAGCATCTTATCGGTATCCCGATGTATTACGAACGAATCCCTGGCATTTCCGGCTTTCTCCAGGGCGGCGGCTTTCTCAGACAGCGCCATGGCCCCGATCTGCCGGGAAGCGCTCTTTAACGCATGAACCTCTATGGTAAAGTTGGTCCAGTCTTCCTGCTCCTCCAAGGATTTGATCAGTGTTGCCTTTTTTTCGATGGAGCGATAATACACTTTCAGAACCGTCCAGAATAAAGCCTCGTCTCCGATGAATTTGATGGCGAAGGCCGTGTCCAGATCGCCGACTTTTATTTTCGTGTGCTTTGCGGTGGATGATCCTGTGGATATGTTATGGATCTTCTTTAGCTTTTCCACGGGGAGCCATTGTTTGACCTTGGACACCAGCATACGCACCTCGATGGGCTTTGCCACAAAGTCGTTCATTCCCGCGCGGAAAAACATATCCCTGGTTCCTTCAACGGCGTTGGCGGTTAAGGCAATGATGGGTACCTCGTTATATTCCGGGTGAGAGTTCCTGATAATATGTGTGGTCTCCACTCCGTCGAGCTCAGGCATCATGTGATCCATAAAAATAATGTCATACTGGTTCGGGGCGTTCGTAATCGCATCAATTGCGTCTTTTCCGCTGATCACTGTGTCTATCTTCATTTTCAGCGGCTCCAAAAGTCCCTCCGCCACCGTGAGATTGACGGCGTTGTCGTCCACAATCAGGATTCTGGCCTCGGGAGCCGTAAAGTCGAATTCAGAGGTTTCTGAGTTGTCATCTCCGTACAGTTCTTCCCCGTTTAACAGCATGGCGATATTCAGGGAGAAAAAAGGTTTTTTCAGCACCAGAAGATTGGGAATGCCATAGCTTGCCTGATCATAAAAATTGATGATTAAAACGGCGGTGAGCTGCGGGTGGCTCCAGATATAGTGTTTCACCTCGGTCGAAAACATAGGGCGCTCTATAAAGAGGAAAAGCCGCTCGTCTTCAGGAAGGGTATCAAGGTCTTTGGCGGACTGCAGCTGCAGGTATTTTACGCTCAGCTGCTTCATGTCCTCATTCAGACTGTCTCTCAAATACGGATTGGAGATCAGACCGGCAGTCAGCAGGCTTTCCGGTGCTCTCACCTGGATGCTGGGGGTGGCGTCCACAATTTTCTGGGGTAGCGTAAAGCTGAATTTGCTGCCTTTCTCATATTGGCTTTCCACCTGGATGCTGCCATGCATCAGGGACAGCAGTTGTTTGGAGATCGCAAGACCCAGACCCGTTCCCTCAATATTGCGCTTGCTGTCAACCTGCTGGAAGGATTGAAAGATTTTTTCCATATCCTCCTCTTTAATACCGATTCCTGTGTCTTCTACGGTGGCCAAAAACAAAATCTCCCCGGGGGCGGAAATGGTGTAATCTATCTTCAGGGTGATCTTTCCCTTGGTGGTAAATTTGGCGGCATTATTGGCCAGATTCAGGAGTACCTGTTTGAGTCTTATGCTGTCTCCCATAAGCTTGTTGGGAAGACTGGGAGTCACATCCAGAATGAGCTCCACATCCTTTTCATTCAGCCTTGTGAGAACAATATTAGCCACATCATAGATGACGGACATAGGCTCGTATTCTGTTTCTATGATATCCATTTTTCCGGATTCTATTTTGGAAAAATCAAGTATATCGTTGACGATGGTGAGCAGCGCGTTTCCGGCCGCTTTGATCTGGTTGATACAGGATCTGGCGTTGGGCGGCAGATCTTCCCGCAGAGCCAGTTCCGCCATACCGATCACCGCGTTCATGGGCGTTCTGATCTCGTGGCTCATATTGGCGAGAAAGTCGGATTTCATGTTTGTGGACTTTTCAAGCTCTGCGTTAGCTTTATAGACAAGATATTTGTTGTATGCCATACGGGATAACACGTCCGCGACAGTGTAAAGGAATATGGCCGCATTATTGATCTGATTCAGACTCAATATATGTACTTTCTCTACGGCTGCCAGATATTCATCGGGATCTATGCCCAGCTCCACCGCAATTTTTCTGACCTGTTCCGGATCCGGAGCTTTATCGAGAACCTGTCCACCGATAAAGCACCCCACCATTTTGTCGTTGGCCATAATGGGCGCGGCATAGTCGATAAGACCCGCATGGCAGAAATAGATAGTGGATTTGCCGTTTTTGAGAGCCAGTTCCGCCCCCATTTTATCGCATTGGGAGCAGCGTGCGCAGCCGAGTTCCGAACGTCTGGTATAGTTCATGCAGAAGTCGGAAAAATTGGAACCCTGCGTTATTGCCGTGCCGTCAATATCCGTTGTGAGGGCTGCCATTCCGGTCATATTGGAAAAGGCGTCCTGTATTTTCTGCAAGGTGTCTATATCAATTAGATCAAGCAGGTGTAATTCATAATTTGTTCCCATTTTGTCTCCATGTTCTTCTCGTATGAGTCCTGTTCCCCGAGAATAGATTTCGGTTTTGGCAGGTATCGGTTACTGAAGGATTTTATTGATTGCTTCCAATAATTTCTTGTGATCTATGGGCTTTAAAAGATAGCCCTGCGGCTTCAGGCTGAGTGCTGTGTGGATTTTATCGCGCTCCTTGACGCCGGTCAGAAATATGACGGGTATATCTTTTGTGCTTTTCTCTGCCCGAAGTTTCTCCAAAATAGCGGGGCCATTTTCTGTCGGCATCTCATAATCGAGGAGAATGAGATCCGTCGTCCTGCGCTCCAGAAATTTCAGGGCAATCTTCCCGTTGACCGCAGTGGCGACGTCGTAGTCCTCATGCAGATGCTCTTTTATCAGCTTCAGCATCATCGGATCATCGTCAACCACCAGAATGTGTTTGCGCAGAGGCACGACAGGTTCCTCCTCGACAGGTTCTTCTTCCGTTGACTCTACCATGGAGAGGAATTGCGCCAATGCTTGCTCATGCTTGAGACCTTGCTCATTATCAGCTTTTTCTTCGAGAAATCTGATGATCTTTTCCTGGATGGAGTTCGAGGACAGGGGCCGATACAGAATTAAATCGGGGGCGTTGGGTGTAGTACGGATAAATTCTTCGCAGTCGGTTCGGGAAGCGATCAGAACAAAAGGAATATGTTGCTCTTTCAGCTTGGCTTTTATGCTGGTTCCGTGGGTAAAACTGTTTTGCGCCTCCCTGCTGGCGCAATAGACAAATATATCCGGTTGAAAATAATTGATGTGCTGCAATAAGTCCATATAACGGGTGGAAGAGGACAGTATATCAAAATTCTCCGTCATCTGGTCAAAGAAATCATCTATTACGGACCCATTGTTGCCTGTTATCAAAACTTTATATTTCATGTTGTTTCTCCCCAATACTTGTATATTTAAGTTCCCTTCAAATTATACAATTAAAACACCGAAAGGTAAAGTTCTTTATAATTTAAAACATGATGCAGGAATAGCTTGTCAGATTTTCGGGAAAGTATTATACTGGGTGGGAAGAAAACCTGAAGGATGAAAGGAGATCAAGATGACTGGAATTACAAGAGAAATGACAATTGGTGAGATTTTGCGCGCAAACCCTGATGTTGCGCCCGTGTTGATGGAAGCAGGCATGCACTGCCTGGGCTGTCCTTCTGCTCAGGGAGAGTCTTTGGAAGAAGCTGCCATGGTTCACGGTATCGATGTGGATGCGCTGATGACAGCCATCGAAGCGCTGTAACTGCCGGTTATAACTGTAAATTTATAACTGCTGATTCTGTAAATTACTGTAAAAAGAGCCGTGCATTGATTGTTCATGCACGGCTCCTGTTTTGGGTTTTCCGCAAATCTTATTTTTTGAAAGATTTTGTATATCCCGGAGTGGATGCCCCTGGATTATAGACTTCATAAATAATTGTTATCTTGCTTGCATCAACGCCGGTGTCCTGTGCTATCGCGTCGATATTTTTCTTTATGGAAGCCTCATCTGCAGACAGCATCTCGTCAAATACCTGTGCGTAGAAGGCATCCATCTCTTCGCTCGAACCGAAGGTTTCCTCATCCATCACAATACGGTATATGATATTATTCTCTTCAATGGCTATGGTCATGCTTTCGCCGTTCCCGCTTGCATTTATTGCGCGGGTAATGGCAGCTGCCGCAGCAGGATTATCGTCGTACCATTCTCCCACAGTCGCATAAGTTTTCTTGCCGCAGCCTGCCATCACAAACAACAGGGCAAGGGTAAATAATAGTACAGTTACTTTTGCGTTTCTTTTCATAAGTTCTTTCATGATTCCCCTCCTTAAGGTATCAGTTTTTCAGCGCAAGAACCTTCAATGCATTTTCCGGCACAAGCGCTTCATAGTGCTCTTCCAGAAAGGTGCGGCTGGCGGGCATGGTGCGCTGCAGACTTCCATATTCAGAAATCATATTGCTGACGCGGTCAAAATCTTCCCGGGTGGAATTGCCCTGTGTCAGCACCAGAAGGTATTTTTGATTGCGCTCATCCTTATATAATGTGCTCAATCCTTGAAAACGTGCGTCGGTGACGGCCGCGATGGACATGACTTGCTGCAGGGAATCCAGACGGAAGATGCGTGTGCGCAGTTTCTCTTCCTCCGTATTCTCCTTGGGCGCGGGCTCCGCCGCTACGGCGTCTGCCTTTGTCTCCTGGAGCCTGCGGAACAAATCCAGCATCTCCTGATGCTCCTCATGCTCTTCGTAATCAGCATCCTCTTCCTCGTCGTCTTCCGTGACAGAGGGAGCGAAGCGGGAAAAGCGGGTGTCAAGCTCCTCGGGGTCTTCCACCTTGGTGATAATCAGCACAATACATTCTGCATTGAGAGGAATCGCCTCGATCATCAGAGGAATATCTTCGGCTTCGAATCCGAATTCAAAATTGGCCTGCTGCATCATATCGCGGAAAAGATTTTTGGCTTTCTCTGTGCCATAGGCAAGTTCGCTTATCTTTAATTCGCGGCTGGCCAGGTCTTCTCTGGTCAGTGTGCAGCGAATCTGATTTTCATTAACTTTTTCTATTTTCATAGGACCCTTCCTTTCTGCACTGGAACTGCGGAGTGAATGGTTCAATTATATGACAGGTTCTCAATAATAATGGTGATAATATTGAATTCTATACTTTCATGCGCTGTTCGTCAATAGAGGCAGCGAACAGTTTAAAAAAAATTAATATAATTTTTTGATATTTTTTGTAAAGAAAAACTTGCCAAAATATAGACCATAATATATAATCATAATTGTAAATGCCTCCGGTAATCCGGTGCGGAAAGGAGGCGGGCAGTTCTTTTTATCTAGTTGGTTATTATTTCTATACTTATTATATCACATTGTATGGCAAAGGTGCAGTAATTTATTTTTTCAGTTTATATGCGTTAAACATTGGGTATTGTATCTGTTATGCCTTAGCCACACAGTGATGTCTTACAGGTGCATCCGCGCTTGATCGATAGGATTCATAGTATATCAACTATAATTTTCACACTTATAATTCATTTTAATCAGTTTTCCACATGTATTTTTTGTTATTTATATTGACTGAAGGTATCAGTCTGCGCTGCCGGAGCATTTACAATTAGTATATCACACTGGTCTATCACATTTCTTTTGATTTCAAATCAATCTAAAGCTTTTAAGACGAAGAAATAAGAGAATCGGAAATATCTGTCAATTGGGGAAAATTTGTCCTTTGGTGCAGTTTGCTGACACACCGATTGCCTCTTAAAATCTTAATTTGTCAAAATTGGTAATGACTATGTCGGGTTCGTGTGTTAGAATGTAACTGTTCGATTTGCGGACGGTTACATTCTACACAGAACATATTCAAAAGCAAAGAGAGAAGAGAGCGCATGAAGAAAAAAATTTTGACGGCAGTGATAGCAATTGTCCTCATTGGGGTGATAGCCCTTATTGCTCTGGGCAAACCTTTGATAGACAAGTATTCCTACAGCAATGAGCGGGCGGATTTGGATGAATATTTTGGAGTGTCCGGGGAGCGCTCAGCCATAATCCTGCAGGATGAGATAGTGGCGGAGCAGGCGCTGGTTCGGAATGGTATCTGTTATTTTGATCTGGATACCGTACACAGTTATATGAATGAAATCTTTTATGTGGACAGGACGGAAAATCTGCTGCTCTACACGGATGCGGCGGAAACTGTCAGCGCTGCTCTCGACGGCAATGACGGGAGCTATACGACGGTTCAGGGGGAGCAGAATCTCGGATATCCCGTGTGTCTGATGGAGGGTGAGACCGTCTATCTGGCAGCAGACTATGTGAAGCTTTTTACAAATTATTCATATGAAGTTTTTGACAGGCATGTTCAGGTATACACGCAGTGGGGAGAGCGCCAGACTGCCGAGATTAAGAAAAAGACTGCAGTCCGGGAGAAGGGCGGAATCAAGAGCCCGATACTGCGTGATATGGAGTCCGGTGAGACTGTGGAGATTCTGGAACAGATGGACACCTGGAGCAAAGTGAAGACGTCGGATTCCATAATCGGCTATGTGGAGAATAAAAGACTGGGAGATATCGACACAATAAAGGAGACGCCGGTGACGGATTATACAGCGCCGGAGTACAGCGGACTTCCCATGGCGGGCAAGGTGAGCCTGGGATTTCATTCCATCGGCGGAGTGGGAGGCAACAGCACGCTCTACGAGATGGTGTCCGGCAGCAAGGGGATGAATGTCATTGCACCCACCTGGTTCAGTCTCAATGACGAGGAGGGGAATTTCAGAAGCTTCGGCGAGACGAGCTATGTGAATACGGCGCATTCCATCGGATTGCAGGTCTGGGGTGTGCTGGACAATTTTAACTATCGAAATGAAACAGGGACGGCTGTAGACGAATATGCAGTGCTTTCTTCCACGGTGAAACGTCAGAAGCTGGTGGATGGTATTACTGCGGCAGCAGTCAATCTGGGGCTGGACGGCATCAATATCGACTTTGAGCAGGTGGCGCAGAAAACCGGAATACATTATGTGCAGTTTTTGAGAGAATTGTCCGTGGCCTGCAGACAGAATGGTCTGGTGCTCTCTGTGGACAATTATGTTCCCTTTCATTTTAATGAGCATTACAGATTGGATATTCAGGGAGAGATTGCGGATTATGTGATTATCATGGGCTATGATGAGCACTGGCACGGAAGCGGAGACCCGGGGAGCGTGGCGAGCATCGATTATGTCACCAACGGTATCACTAAGACTGTGTCGGAGGTTCCCGCAGAGAAGGTTATCAATGCCCTGCCCTTATATACCATTGTCTGGACTACCAATGGCACAACTGTGACAGACGAGTATCTGACTCTGAATAATATGGCGGATTTCCTGAATCAGATCAGCGCAGAACCTCAGTGGGACGAGGTCACTTGTCAGAATTATCTGGAGTGGCAGAGCAACAGCGGACTCAAGCAGGTGTGGTTGGAGGATGCGGATTCCATCAGGGTAAAGCTGAATGTGATGACTGTCAATGAGATCGGCGGCGTTGCCGTCTGGAGACTGGGTTATGGCACACCTGTCATATGGGAGTTGATCAATGCCTACAGCGCATATTGATTTGCGTGCGTGCTGCAGTGCACAGATGGGGATAAAAACAGAATCGAGGCGATGATTTTGACTTCAATGACACTGGATAAGCTGAAGGAAAACGAGAGTGCAAGGATTATAAATACGGGAGGCACGGGAGCTCTCAGGCATCATTTATTGGACATGGGCCTGACCCCGCAGACGGTAGTAACTCTTCGAAAAACGGCTCCCATGGGAGATCCTATTGAGATAGAGCTACGGGGATATGAATTGACCCTGCGGCTGGCCGAGGCCGAAAATATAGAGATAGAGCCGGTGGACAGGATGCCGGGGCGGCCGGAGAACTCCGGGAGAAGACAGGATATGGCGCATCCCGGTGTGGGAGAGCTTGGCAAAGCCGACGATTATCGCAGAAACAGAATCGGAGAGAAGATTCCCCGGGGACAGCCTATTACTTTTGCTCTGGCGGGCAATCAAAACTGCGGCAAGACCACGCTGTTCAATCAGTTGACGGGAGCCAATCAACATGTGGGCAATTTTCCGGGAGTGACAGTGGACAGAAAAGACGGCTCCATACGCAATCACCCGGAGGCGACGGTGACGGATCTGCCGGGAATTTACTCGCTGTCTCCGTATTCCAACGAGGAGGTCGTCACCAGAGATTTTCTGTTGAAGACGAAACCGGACGGTATTATCAATATTGTGGACGCCTCCAACATTGAGCGTAATCTCTGTCTTACCATGCAGTTGATGGAATTGAATATTCCCATGGTTCTGGCCCTGAATATGATGGACGAGGTGCGTGCAAACGGCGGCACCATACATATTAATGAGCTGGAGGAGATTCTGGGAATCCCGGTGGTGCCAATCTCCGCAGTGAAAAACGAGGGTATCGAGGAGTTGATCGATCACGCGCTTCATGTGGCGCGGTACAGGGAGGCTCCGGGGCGGATTGATTTCTGCCCGGACAGTGAGACAAAGGGTGACCGGATCGGTGCAGTGCATCGCTGTATCCATGCGTCTGTGCATCTGTTGGAGCCGTTTGCCAGAGAGGCGGGGCTGCCGGTGCGGTTTGCAGCTTCCAAGATGGTTGAGGGAGATGCGCTGGTGAGAGAGACCCTCAGGCTGCCGCAGGAAGAGATGGCCGCACTGGAGCGCATCATAACGAATATGGAAAAGGAAGGCGGGCTGGAGCGGGAGGCCGCACTGGCCAATATGCGCTTTGACTTTATCGAGAAACTATGCCGGCGGACGGTGACAAAGCCGCGGGAGAGCATGGAGCATAAGCGAAGCGTGCGCATCGACAGCGTGCTCACGGGAAAGTATACGGCAATCCCCTGTTTTGTGGGCATTATGGCTCTTGTGTTTGTGGCGACCTTCAACTTTATCGGGGCATGGCTGTCTGATCTGATGGCCTTGCTGGTGGACTGTGTCATTGCCCTGATTGACAGAGGACTGGACGCGTGGGGCGTGAATCCCGTGGTGCATTCGCTGGTGATAGACGGCGTCTGCAGCGGAGTGGGGAGCGTTATCAGCTTCCTGCCCACGATCGTGACTTTGTTCTTTTTCCTGTCGATTCTGGAGGATACGGGATATATGGCCCGTGTGGCCTTTGTCATGGATAAGCTGCTGAGAAAGATCGGCCTGTCCGGCCGAAGTATCGTCCCGATGCTGATCGGTTTTGGTTGCTCGGTTCCGGCAATCATGTCCACGAGGACTCTGGCCAGCGAAAGAGACAGGAAGATGACTATTTTGCTGACGCCCTTTATGAGCTGCAGCGCAAAGCTTCCTATTTACGGATTGTTTATTAATGCCTTTTTCCCCAGGAGTCAGCAGGCGCTGGTGATGGTAGGGCTTTACTTTTTGGGAATCGTCTGTGGCATTGTGTATGCGTTGCTTCTGCGCAGGACATGGTTCAGAGGAGAGCCGGTGCCTTTTGTGATGGAGCTGCCCAACTATAGATGGCCCAGCGCGAGAAGTGTAGGGCAGCTGATTTGGGATAAAGCGAAGGATTTTATTCAGAAGGCATTTACTATTATCTTCATGGCTACAATTATTATCTGGTTTTTGCAAAGCTTTGATGCCAGATTAAATGTGGTGGAAACGCCGGACAGCAGTCTGCTGGCCATGCTGGGAGGTATGATTGCTCCGCTGTTTGCGCCCCTGGGATTCGGCGACTGGCGGGTTGCCACCGCTCTTTTGACCGGTTTTACGGCCAAGGAGAGCGTAGTGTCCACGCTGACTATTTTGCTGGGCGGGGAGACGACACTGCTTCCCACTTTGTTCACACCTTTTACGGCTCTGGTGTTTTTGGTGTTTACATTGCTCTATACGCCCTGCGTGGCTGCCATTGCCACAGTAAAAAGAGAGATGGGCGGCGTGAGAGCGGCTGCGGTGACAGTGGCGGCACAATGCCTGATTGCGTGGCTTGTGGCCTTTGCGGTGCGAAATATTGGCCTGGTGTTCGGGTGGATGTGATTGAAATAGGATAGAAAAAAAGCTCCCTGAAGTACACCTTCAGGGAGCTTTTTTCCTATCCTATTTGTATCCTATTCCTATCTGCTCTTTCTGACTACAAGACATCCGCCGGCACACATTGCGGAGAGGATGGTCATTCCTGCAAACAGCCATATCAGCAGATTGCTCTCGCCTGTCTTGGGAACGTCATCATACTCGCCGGATGAAGAGGACGATGTGGTCTGACTCTGGGAAGGCGCTGCAGTCGGAGCCGGAGTCTGAGGCGCTGCGGCAGGGCCGTTTCCGGTGGTGCTGTAAAGATTGGGGTCAGTCATCAGTCCGCTGTATGTGTCAAAGTAGAAGGAGCCTGCTGCAAAGTTGTAATACTCTTTCAGGATGCCGCCGCCGTTTGCGGTAGAAGCATAAGCTACGGTGCCGACCACAGATACATTAGTGTCCACGGTGTTTTCTACGGTGGCAATCAGGCGGAGATTGGTGACATTGTTGTTGAAGGTGCAGGCAGCGTCATCGTATACATAGGCATTGGTCACATCGCCGCTGATTGCTGCAACACTGCCGCTCTGCACATGACATTCATCTATGCTTGTCGCGCCAATTACCACACTGGCATGGTTTACAGTCAGATTGCCCAGACGCGCATTTACCTTTATATCCACATTTCCGGTCTGCTGTTTAGGCTTTTTGCCGTCCTCGTCAGTCTCAGGGGTGTTGGGAAGAACCACCAGCGTGTCGCCGTCAAGTGCTTTCTGGCTGTCGGAACCATTGTTGAGGTAATAGAGCTCCAGTCCGGCGTCGCCTTCCTCCCAGGATCCAATCTGCATGCGCCACTCATGCAGGTCCGTGTCAAAGCGGATATAAATGGTCTTGGCAGGAGCTGCAGAAGCCTGCAGGGCGTTTACGTTGGGCAGCAGTACCAGAAGAGCGGCCGCTGCTATCAGCGAGATACATTTCCTGAATTTTTTCATGAGTAGTGACCTCCTAAGCTTAAGTTAATAGGTTAATTAGTATAAATTAATTAGTATAAAAATTGCCAGGTTCAATTTCTTTTGCAACCACCACAAACCGTCCGTTCTCCACATGATATACACAGGTTGAAAGTGTGATGAATCGGTCTCCGAATTCTGCTGTGACACCAGTGTCATATAGAGACAAAGCCTTAATATTCTGGTAAAAGTCGTCAAATTCCTCCTGAGTGTCGGCATGGAAAAATTTGTAAAACTTAAATACCTGATCTGTCTTCTTGTAGACCTGAGAGCGGAATACGGCAATCACTTCGTAGCGGCGTTCACATTCTTTCGTGTGCAAAGTGATGATATTGTGTTCCTTGCAGTAGCTTTCTTTCTCATATTCGGTGAGTTTGCCGAACATTGCTCCGGAGCGCATGTTGTGACCGTGGATAATCAAATTGGTAGTCACAGGGTCGAGAGAACTGTCTGTGTCCAGAATCAGACAGCCGTTCTGATCATCTCTGCCCTCAAAGTTCCGGTAGAGATAATAGGTCTCCTCCCGGGGCGTCCACATGACGGGATAATCGATGACAGTTCCGTCAATTTTCAGCCATGCTGCCATATCCTCGTTGGCCAGAAAGCTGTCCTGATAGGGATTGTCCACCAGCTTGCGAGGCGGTTCCTGAGAGCTTTCAGACTCAGACTCTGTCCCGGTATCCTCCGGGGGGGAGGTATCTTCGACAGTTTCCGTCCGATTTTCCGCCTGCAGTCTCATGCTATCCAAAAGTTCTTCTGTGTGTCTGTCTGCCGACTGTCGGTAAATCACAAGAGAGATTGCCGCCGCAAGGCAAATCACTGCCAAAATTGCCAGCAGAATAGATAATTGCTTCTTTAGATTATTCATGCCCCTATTATACGCACCCCAAATGGATAATGCAATAGTTTTAGAAATAATTAAGAAGGAATAATATAGTAAAAAGACTGATTTGAGGTGTGAAAATGAAGACAAAAGATCAAAAATTTCTGACAGTCATTGTCTCGTGTCTGTTATTTGTAGTACTGCTGTTTGCGGAGCAGGAGGAAGCTACATCCGCCAGCGGCAATAAATTGCTGCAGGTAAAGCCGAAAGTCCAGGTGGTGATAGATGCGGGACATGGGGGAATCGATCCGGGAAAAATCGGTATCAATGGGGCGGAGGAAAAGGATATCAATCTCCAGATTGCGACGCTGGTCAAGCGTTATCTGGAACTGCAGGATGTGGAGGTTATCATGACCCGGGAGACAGATGATGGCCTGTATGACGCGAATGCCTCCAACAAGAAGGTGCAGGATATGAAGCGGAGAATCGCGATTATCGACGAGGCAGCGCCGGCCCTGACTGTGAGCATCCATCAAAACAGCTACCCGGAGGAGTATGTGAAGGGGGCGCAGGTATTTTATTACACAGGAAGTACAGAGGGACAGAAGCTTGCTGACTTTTTGCAGGAAAGTCTGGTCGAGCGCTTAGACCCCGAAAATCACAGACAGGTGAAGGCGAATGACAGTTATTATCTGTTGAAAAAAACGCCTACACCCATCGTCATTGTGGAGTGCGGTTTCCTGTCCAACAGCGAGGAAGCTGCCAGGCTCTGCGACAAAGGCTATCAGGAGCGCGTTGCATGGGCAGTACATATAGGAATACTGCAATATTTGAACAGTCTGGAGAAATAAATATGTTTGCGTACTTTTTTACTTTTTCCTCTTTTCAAACTCTTTTCGGAATTCCTGCAAATCCTGCCCGCGCAGAGCACGCTCCAAAAGACTCGGAAGCATCTGCGGATTGCAGGCAAAGCAGGGAATATCCAACCCTGCTATCTTTTGCGCCATGCTTGCATCATAATAAGGCTTGCCGCTCTCCGTCAGCGCAAGCAGGCACACTACCGTCACGCCGGATTCCTTCATTTCTTCCAGCCTGCGCAACAGCGCCGCCCGGTTGCCGCCCTCCTCCAAATCCGAAATCAGGAAAAACAGGGTCTTGGAAGGATTCTCTATATACTGCTGACAGTAGGCCACCGATTTATCAATGTCCGTGCCGCCCCCGAGCTGAAAGCCGAAGAGCAGATCAACAGGGTCATCGCTTTTCTCCGTCAGATCCACAATGTTCGTGTCAAAGGCGACAATCCGGGTGGACAGACTTGACATGCTGGCCAGAATACAACTGATAATGGAGGAATAGATAACCGATTCACCCATGGAACCGCTCTGGTCGATATCCAGAATCACCGTCCATTTGTTGGCCGCTGTGGTGCTTGTTCTGTCAAAAAAATAAAAATGCTCCGGCACAATGGTGTGAAGTTCCTGATTATAGTTTTTCAAGTTCCGGGAGATGGTAGTCTTATAGTCCAAAGCCGCTGCAGAAGGAATGGGAGAATGTCTTCTGCGGTTAATCGCCGCCGTCACTGCCCTGCGGATATCCTGCTCCAAAAGCTTGTTGATTTCCTCCACAATCTTCTGAATAAAGAGACGCACGCTCTCCTTTGAGCGCTTTGGAATCTGATCCTTCAATAGCAATATGGTGGATGCCAGATTGATATCGGGCGCCAGATGCGCCAAAAGCTCCGGCTCAAAGATAAGCTGCTTTAAGCCACAGCGGGTCATGGCATCCCCCTGGATGACCGTCACCAGCTCCTTGTCAAACAGACTTCTCACATCTCCCAGCCACTTGCTGATGCGGGGATTGGAAGGACCGTTTCCGGCTCCTGCTCCGCCGCTGCCAAAACCCCCTGCCTCCGTATTGTTATAGATGGCGGCAAGCGCCTGATCCATCAGATCCTGCTCGGGCGAAAGTTCTGCGTTACCCATTTTCTCAAATCGTTCCCGGCTTTCCTGACCCAGAATTAACCGCCATCTCTGTATATGCATTTCCTGATTCATTCCATACACACCTTTCAAAAATTACAAATCAAAGTCGAAATCATCCAAGCTCTCCACCAATTTTTGTTCCGATTCCTGTAAGACTTGGTTCACGGACTCACTGACCTGTTGTCCGTTCAGCCCCCAGACTTCACCGAGGTTTTCCGCAATTTCATCCCGTTCTGCGGCGGTAAAATCTGCAAAGGCCCGTCGCAGGAACACCAGCGCCCGTTTGAATTCTTCCTCCTCCAGAGTGTCAAGATAAGCGTCCAGGCTCTCCCACAGGGACAGTCTTGCAATCAGAGCATATCTGTTCTTCATGGCAAGTCCCCCGAACCATCCGGCTCCCAGCTCCGCAGGCACTCCCATGGAAAGTCTGCGCTGTACTTCCAGATTGAGCTGCCCGCCGTCTATACAGCCCCTCTCTAATAAAATGGCGGCGGCAAACCCGGACAGCTTTGTATTCAGATCATCCCGTCTCGCCGTCTCCTCTAGAGCGTCCAGCCACGCCCGTGTGTCCAGAAAATCATGGGCGAGGGCGGCACTGTTTAATTGCTCTATGGCCGTGACAATCCCCTTGCTGGCAGCGTCGTCACACACACAGGCTCCCGGCAGAATCAGGCAGGCGCGATAGAATATCTGACACAGGATGGGCTCCAAAGGGGCGGCGTCCAAATGCCGGATATCGCCGTACTGTACCACGACGGAGAGTCTGTTGGCCGTGGCTGCCAATTCTTCCAGAGAAGCCGCATCCACAGCCATGGCCTGCAGAGCGGTGGTGGCGTAGACAACCGCAGAAGCCATGCCGCAGGTGAAAGCGTCTTCGATGACCAGAGCAATTTCGCTCATATTGGGAGCCGCCTCCACTCTTTCTTTCATGACAAAGGATGCCGCCTGGTCTACCGTATCTCCCTTTAGCGCGGCTTCCACCAGTTCAATCTCCGCCTCCGGCGTCCAGCGTATCACCCAATGCTCCGCCCAGGTGGCATTGTCCTGATTTACTTTCTGCTGACTGGCAAAGTGGATTCCCAGAACCCGGAGCTGATGAAGGAAAAAGGAGCGGTGCAGATCAAGAAAAGCGGCCTTCTGCGAAGAGACATTGCGATTCTCACGCAGGTCAAGGGGGAGATCCTGCGCGGTGATATCACGATACTTTTCCAGTTTCCATTCTTTTAATTGTCTGTAAAAATCCTCCTGAATGCTGGTGCGGCTGACGCCCTCCGGCAGGGAGCCGATGGCCGTTCCGATTTCCGTGTCCGCTACGGCCAGACTGATGGCGGGAAAACTGCCTCCGCCCAGACAGGTCACTGCCGCATCCCGCAGATCGCGCAGAACGGGAGCATTCCCGCCTCTGAGTCTCGCCAGAGAGTCTGCCAGACGGACTGCCTCTATCACCTCTGCAGAGGAGACGGGGGTTCCGTGCTCCCTCTGATACCCGGCAATCCGTGAGAGGTAAGCATGTGACACATACTGCAGATTCTCTCTTTGCAGGGCCTCCCACAGCAGGGAATAATATGCTGGAGCCTTATTGCCGGCGCCATAGCCTGCTCTGGCTGACAGCCGGTAATAGGAATAGGGCATCAAAGTATGGCTGGCCTCCACCCGGGGCAGAGAAGACAGTTCCTCCGCCGCCATGGGCAGAGCGTCCTCGGACAAAAGTCCCGGCACATGGTAAGCGCCTGTGACGACCACGATTTCTTCCGGTGCAAAACCTTCCTCCAGCGCCTTCTGTATCTGAAGCCGCATAAAAGCTTCCCTCACCAGAGTCTCCGGCCAGTCCGTATCCCGTCCCGTTTCCTGACTGAATTCCCGCAGATTGGAGCCAAACAGAGAGGCTCCCTGACAGTATCCGTCCGCATCCTGTGCATGCTCCATAACCCGTTCCCAGAAGGTTTCATGCCCGTCCTCCCCCGCCTGTCTATCCAGAAGTTCATAGACGCTCATGCGCTCCTCCTCCCCCTCCGTTCTGGTCTGCCTGCCGGAGGGCAGCGCAAGGAAAACATCGGAGGGCAGGTCAATAAAGCGGCATTCAATTCCATATTCCTTGCACCAGGAGATTGCCTGATATTCCGGGGAATACTCCGCAAAGGGATACAGAATCGTCCGCACGGGAGCCTCCTTTGTGTAGGCGAGAATCGCGATGGGAGGCTTTGTCTCCGGCCGGGTGATATCCGCAAGCTGCTCGTTTAAATCGCTGGGACCCTCCACCAGAACCAGACGAGGTTTTTTCTCTGTCAAAAATTGCCGCAGATGCCACGCGCCCGCAGGCGACAGATGGCGAATACCGAATATATAAGGGTGTGTCATAATAATCCTCTACATGCTTTATACAATCCGCTCCAGTGGGAACCCCGTTTTTTCATGACATTTTCCAGGTATTCCTTCCAAGCTACATTATCTTTTTCCTCATCCTTGATGACGGCTCCCAGCAGTCCCGCAGCCAGATCTTCATCGCTGATTCTGCCATTGCCGAAGCTTCCCGCCAGGGACATACTGTTGCAGAGCAGGGAGATTGCCTCCGCTGTGGAAAGCACTCCCGAGGTGGGCTTCACCTTTTGGCTGCGGTCACAGGTCTCTCCGCTGCGAAGCTCCCTGAAGATGGTGCAGACCTTCTCTATTACCTCTGACTCCGGCAGAGCGGCGTTCAAGTCCAACCCTGCGGAAAGCTGTGCCACTCTGGTGCGGACGATGTCCATCTCGGACTCCAAATCGGCAGGAGCCGGGAGCACCACAATATTAAAGCGGCGTTTCAATGCCGCGGACATCTCGTTGACGCCTTTATCTCTGGTGTTGGCTGTGGCAATCACGGAAAAGCCTTTTTTGGCAGGAACCTCCATATTGAGTTCCGGCACGGAGATTCTCTTTTCCGACAGAATGGAAATCAATGCATCCTGCACCTCGGAAGCGCATCGGGATATCTCCTCCAGTCTGGCAATGGTTCCCGTCTCCATGGCGTGAAAAACAGGACTTTTCAACATGGCCTCTCTGGAAGGTCCGTTGGCAATCAGCATGGCATAGTTCCAGGAATAGCGGATCTGCTCCTCCGTCGTTCCCGCAGTGCCCTGAATTACCTTGGTGGAATCTCCGTTGATGGCTGCGGTCAGATGCTCTGACAGCCAGCTCTTGGCGGTGCCCGGCTCCCCGATCAACAAAAGCGCTCTGTCCGTGACAAGAGTGGCGATTGCGATTTCCACCAGCCGCTCATGTCCGATATATTTCGGGGTGATCTCCATATTTCCCACTTTGCCGCCGCAGATGTATGTACGGACGGAGCGGGGAGACATTCTCCAGCCCGTGGGAACGGGATCCTTCTCAGCCGCAATCAGCGCGTCAAGTTCATTTTGAAAAAGCTGCTCTGCCGGCAGTCTTTGTAATTGTTCTTCCATAATTTTGTACTGTTCCTTTCTTTATATACTGTTTTTCCATTCTTCCAGATAATCCAAAAACCGCTCTTCCCACTGACCGGAGTCCCGTGTTTTGATCCGTCCCTGCTTATATAAATTATAAACTCTTTGCAGTTCCTCATAGATGGCGGTTTTGTCCCCCGGCAACATCCCCGCATAGGCGGAAATCTCCGAAAAATAGTGCGTAAGGCTGCTGTCGGAAAAATAACTGACCGCAATTCCCTCACATTTGGGATATCTACAGCTTTTCAGAGCCAGCAGGTAATCTCTGACGGCTTTTAGGTTCCGTGCGCGTCCGTAAAAATAATCTCCCAGCTTGCGGCAGTAGGCTTCGTTCTCACTGTCGATGCAGTTCATTAACACCTGGTCAATATCCCGATCCTGACAGCGTGTGAGAATGTCCGTAAAACGTCCGGTGATATCCTGTTTCACCGGCTGGCAGAATTTCGGCATTGGCTCTCCGGACGGATGGGTTCGATAGGGACGCTTTACGCGCAGCACATAGCCGTTTTCCTTCTCACTGAACCGGAGTCCGTCCAACCCTCTTGCCAGAAACGGATATGATTCCTGCCTGGATTGAAACAACTTTCCCTTCAACTGTTTCTCCAGCCAGTCGCAGCAGTCCCCGTCTGTTAGAAGCTGGGCTGCCACCGCAGCGGGGAAATATGCCATGCGCCTGCCACCGTGTCTGCCCTTAGCCTCGTACAACTCCACGGCAAGGGCGCAGAGTTCTTCGTCTGGATGGCAGTGCAATGCCTGGTGCAGCAGGTAAGGAATGGATGTTTGAAAGGTAAAAGTGCTTTCTCTGTTTCTCAGGTTCAGACCTGCCATGATGGTTTCTTTGACACCATCAGCGATGAACGCAGTATTCAGGCGGTCTTCCAGATTAGCGGCTATACGGAATACTTCGCAGATATCGCTGCCGCTTTTGCCGGGCAGTGCCGACACAGTCTCTCCCAGCAAGCTTTTCTGTTCCTGTGTTCTCTCAGGCCGGGCGTGTTCCTCTGCCCAGGGCGACAGCTGCTCCTTCAGCTTCTCCGCCACAAACCGGGATGCCCATTTTGTCTCCGTATAAACCAGATAATGCATGGCCTCCTGGGGCTTCTTTTTATAGAGTTCCCTGAAGGCTGCCTCCGCCTTCTCATCCTCCATATAAGCCAGAGCATAGCAGGCAGTCTTTTTGGCGTTCCCTTTTTCTGTCTTTGTCAGCTCTAAAAGCAAATCCACATTTTCGGGGCGGCAGCGCAGCGCGAATATAAGTGCCTGACGCACCTCCTTTTCCGCCTCGGGCAGCATTTTTACAAAAAATTCATTGGATGCTTCCCCGTCTATCGCCATCATCACATGGATGCGGCGCACCATTTCCTTTTTCCCTCTGGGATCAAATCCTTTTTGCAACAGGGGCAGAATGGACGCATCCTCCTCTTTCAGCCACTCGGCCACCGTATCCGCAAGCTCCGCATAGGAAGCCCCCAGAGCCTGAATCATGGCCGTCTTGACCCGATAATCCTTAAAAAGCTCAGGACGATCTCTGTGAGTTTCCACCACATAACTGTAATGTCCGCTGCCGGAATTTAACAGGGACTCTGTCAACGTCTTGACAACGGAATAGGGTGCGTTGGTGACGGCGCTGCCCCACCCGTTTACCACAATGGGCTCCACTTTTCCTTCCACGGCCACTGTTCCCTGGGTACACAGCACGGCGTCCGCCAGCGTGATTGCATCCAGAAGAATGTCCTCTTTGTCTGCCGAATCCGGCGATAAGAGCGCTCCGGCCAACTGCCCGATTTTGGTAAAGATTGGTGAAGCCTGTTCCAAAGGCGCAAAAGCCTCCACGGCCCGCTTTAAACGGAAATCTTCCGAGAGCAGGCCGGTGCCCGCAATCATGGCAGCACGGAGCCTTGCCCGCAATTCATATAACGGTGAAATGTCCATTTATACTTTCCTCCTCTGATCATATGGATGTTCAATACAGCAGACGTACCACAGCCTCGTCGGTTATGATGCTGAGAGGCTGCATTTTCAGGCGTCCGGCTTTGCTGTCATAATAAAAGGCCCCCAGCAACACCTGATGTCGTAATAAACTTTCCTCCGGCAGCAGCGCAAGTCTGTCCGTGGAGGGCTCCATGCCCGGCGCATCTCCCAGAGCAATGGTCTCCCCTTCTTCGGTCTCCAGAGCAAATCCGTCTCCGGTCTTTCCTAATTGAGCAAAAGAAATCAGACGTATATACATAGGTTCGGCAAGAGCATTTTTCAGCAGATTCTTGGCCGCCTTTGTCTCCGCTGCGAGGGAAGTCCCGGACAGAGCATGCAGCTTCTGTAAATCCTCCCTCTCCACAGGACGGAATCTGGCGCTGTCCCAGCGGACACGCAGATTCCCTTCGCCCGGGTAACATACCGCCATGGGAACACAGGCCACGCCAAAAACGGTATCTTCTTCTTTTACATATTTTAACGCCTTGAGCGGGCGATAGTTGCGTGTGACGAACACTTCCCCGGACTTAAGATCCGCCCAGCATCCGGTATCTATGTACTCCTTTCTGGCGGCGTCATAATTTACCCAGAAGGATAATTGTATCAAATTAGCATCTGCCTTTCCCTTCCCCAGAGCTTCCAGCTCGGAAAGTTTCCAGATGCCGCCCAGCTCTTCATAGAGCACGGTATCATCCTGTTCCACATCCCCCTGCTCCAGCTTATCCGACAGATATTGCTGCGATTTTTTGACCAATGTTCGGAATTTCTCCAAAATAGCAATGGCAGCTTCATAATGTTCTTCTTTGCCGTCCTTCTGGAATGCCGAAATTTCCAATATCAGTCCGTTCAACAGACGCTGGGGGCCGGGAAGGTAATAGTCTCCAAGCTGTTTTGCAAGCTGCTCATAATTTTTCAGTACCGTGCCTCCCATAGTGCCGAGGCCGGCCCGGGTCAGATCCTGTATCAGTTTTGCCGCCAGTTCAAGCCCCTCCAACTGCTTTTTTAATTTCTTGGTTTTGGCGGCTTTTGCGCTCTTGGCGGCGGCAGCCTTCTTCTTAGCGGCCGCTTCCGGGTCTTCGCATGTCACCCCGTCCCCGGTCTGAGCCGCAGTGTTTTTTGCTTCCCGCGCCTGCTTCTTTTCCCTCTTTTTCAAGATATCCTCCGGGATTTCGCATATGCCGAAGTTTTTCTTCGCAAGAATTTCATAGAGAAGCGCCAGACCGTGTTTACAGGGAAACTGGCGGCTGGGGCAGGAGCATCGGCACACCGGGTTATCGGACTCTATGAAATCTACGGTAGTAATGTAATTGCTTTTCCCGCTGCCCGTACATTCCCCCAGATAAAAGGTGTCGTCCGCGGAGCGTTCCAGCCGCACAAATCCGCCCTTTTGTGATATTTTCCTGCCATTTGCCGCAGCGGTCGCGTTTGGAGCCATGGCCTGAATCTGTTGTTCCGTAACCTGTTGCATAATAACCTCCTCTTTATAATCATGGAATTGTTAGACAATTGCGAAACTCTTATTTTGGCAAAGAGTCATTGTGCAAATTGTATACTCCAACGCAGACACGCTTTCGCTCCAACCTCACCGTAGCGGTACAAGGTGAGAAGTGCTTCTAAGGCTCGCGCCATAGGACGCTTCGCCAAGAAGTACTAAGTCTCACCTAAGACACCAAAGTACGGTGTCTAAGTACCGACGGTTCGCTAGGGTCTGCTTATGGAGTATACAATCTGCCCAATTCTGATTACGAAAATGAGAGTTTCGCAAACCCCTAATCATGGAATTGTTAGACAGAGATGCTGACACTGTATCAAACACAATTATTTTTATAGTAAATTATACCATGTAAATTGTACCATAAAGTCTGTAAAATATGAAGTAGGGGTGTAACAGTTCAGCATGAAATATTGCGAGGACTATATTCAGTCGGTGTCGAGGCGGAAGAAGAGCGGGCGGGTTTGGCAGGCTCTGGCGGAGGTTGGTGTGTTTTCTTATAGTGCTCTCAAGGAGCAGGGTGAAATGCGCACGGATGCACATTTCAGGCTCTAGGGTGCATGGAGGCACCTTAGAGCCGACCCGCAAATTGCAAGATGCTATGACCGCACTATTAGAAAACACCCAACTGCAGCCCGCCTGCCAAACCCGCCCGCTCTTCCTCCACCGACACTGTTGGAATAGCATTCACAATATTTCAGGCTGAACTGTTACAGGCAGGTCGAAATAACCGCCCAAAGCTCTTTTCCTTTTTTCACTTCTGTGTTATACTCACTATATATGGCTATGTATACAACTGCAGAAAAACAGGAAATGATGTAAAGATGATACAGACGGAAAGGATTGTAATCGCTTCTGCCGGAAACGATTTTGTAAATTTTACGGAGCGGGAGCAGGAGGGGCTGCGCAGAGCCGGAGAGATACTGAAGGCAGGCGGATTAGTGGCTTTTCCCACGGAGACCGTGTACGGTCTGGGAGGAGACGCGCTGAACCCGGATTCCTCCCGCAAAATTTATGCGGCAAAGGGACGGCCATCCGATAATCCCCTGATTGTACATATCGCGGATTGGGGTGATTTGTCCCGGATTGTCTCCCGGATTCCGAAGGCGGCGGAGAGGCTGGCGGAAGCGTTTTGGCCGGGTCCTCTCACCATGATACTGCAAAAGTCCGATGCAGTGCCTATGGAGACCACGGGCGGATTGGATACGGTTGCGGTGCGCATGCCGTCCCATCCGGTGGCGCTTGCGGTGATTCGTGAGGGCGGCGGCTTTGTGGCGGCTCCCAGCGCCAACACTTCAGGGAAGCCAAGTCCTACCCTTGCCGCGCATGTGGCGGAGGATATGGATGGGCGCATCGACATGATTATCGACGGTGGCGCGCTGGGAATCGGACTGGAATCCACCATTGTGGATCTGACGGTATCGCCCCCGCGCATACTGCGGCCGGGATATATCACCCGGGAAATGCTGGAGCAGGTGCTGGGGGATGTGGAGGCGGACGCCACCATACTACAGTCGCAGGCGGAGTGCGGACAGGCGCCCAAAGCGCCCGGAATGAAATACAGACACTATGCACCTGCCGGGGAATTGACGGTGGTATGCGGAGAGCCTGAGGCGGTGGTGGAGTATATCAATCGCCGGGCGGATGAGGATCGGAAAGGCGGTCACCTTGTAGGCGTCATCGGCACGGAGGAAATGCTTGACCGGTATCGGGCGGATGTGATAAAGAGTGTCGGCAGCAGGACGGAGGAGGATGTCATTGCGGCGAGACTTTATGCGATATTGAGAGAGTTTGACGCAGAGGGCGCGACAAAGATTTATTCGGAGGCTTTTTCTGTGGAAGGTCTGGGACAGGCCATTATGAACAGGCTGTTAAAGGCGGCGGGACATCGAGTGATAGATTTACAGGTGCAGCAGGAGGTTGGAGAAAATGATAGCAATCGGAAGTGATCACGGCGGATTTGATTTAAAGCAAAAAGTTATTCGCCATCTGGAGGAAAAGGGCATATCCTGCAGGGATGTGGGCTGTGCGGACAAATCCAGCTGCGATTATCCTGTTTTCGGGCGAGCGGCTGCCGAGGCAGTGGTCTCAGGGGAATGTGAGAAGGGCATTGTCATCTGTACTACGGGCATCGGTGTCAGTATGGTCGCCAACAAGGTGAAGGGCATTCGCTGCGCGCTGTGCGCGGACGTGTTTTCCGCCAAGATGACCCGGCTGCACAACGATGCGAATATGCTGGCTATGGGGGCGGGCATTGTGGGCGATCTGCTGGCCATGGAGATTGTAGACACCTTTTTGGGAACGGAGTTCTCCGGGGAGGAGAGGCATTGCCGCAGAGTCGCTTTAATTGAGGAGGAATAGGTATGGGGAAAGTAGTTATTATGGATCATCCTTTGATTCAGCACAAAATTGGTTTTATCAGAAGAAAAGACACCGGTACAAAGGATTTCAGACAGACCATCAGCGAGATTGCAATGCTGATCTGTTATGAAGCCACCAGGAGTCTTCAATTGGATGAGGTGGAGATCGAAACGCCTCTCTGTGCGACAAAGGTACGGGAATTGAAGGGTAAAAAGCTGGCTATTGTGCCCATTCTCAGAGCGGGGCTCGGCATGGTGGACGGTATGCTGGAGCTGATTCCCACGGCGAAGGTGGGGCATATCGGTCTGTACAGAGACCCTGAGACATTAAAGCCCGTGGAGTATTACTGTAAGCTTCCCGCGGACTGCGCGGAGCGGGAGGTCTTTGTGGTAGACCCCATGCTGGCTACCGGCGGTTCCTCTGCGGCAGCCATTCAGATGTTGAAGGACAAGGGCTGCAGGAATATCCGTTTCCTGTGCATCATCGCCGCACCCGAGGGGATTAAGGCCATGCAGGATGCGCATCCCGACGTGGATCTGTATGTGGGCGCACTGGACGAGAAACTCAATGACCACGGCTATATTATACCCGGTCTGGGAGATGCGGGAGACCGTATTTTCGGGACGAAATAATACTGACGAGGATGCAAAATTAAAATTATGAACAGCGCAAATCAGAACGAGAAGATACAGCCCCGGTCGGGCAAGAGAAAAGATTATATCAGCTGGGATGAATATTTTATGGGAGTCGCGCATCTGTCCGGGATGCGTTCCAAGGACCCCAATACGCAGGTGGGAGCATGTATTGTCAGTGTGGATAATAAAATATTGTCCATGGGTTATAACGGATTTCCCTGCGGCTGCTCCGACGATGCGTTTCCGTGGGAGCGGGAGGGCGATGCCCTGGACACGAAATATGCTTTTGTGACTCACAGTGAACTGAATGCTATCTTGAACTATAGGGGCGGTTCGCTGGAGGGAACCAAGCTGTATGTGTCTTTATTCCCCTGCAATGAATGTGCCAAGGCCATCATTCAGGCAGGTATCCGGACGGTGGTATACGCCAGTGACAAATACGAGGGCACTCCTCTGAATGTGGCTTCCAAGCGGATGTTTGAGGCGGCGGGAGTGGAGTGTATCGCTTACAGCGGCACAGGACGTAAAATAGAGATCGAAGTGTAAGGAGATGTAAAAGTGAGATACGCAAAGAGGATGGCGGCTGTTCTGACAACGCTGGCATTGATGGCGGCGCTCATTGCAGACAACAGCAGTTTCGGCACTGTGCGGGTCATGGCTACCAGCACCAGAGAACAGCTTGATCAGACACTCAAGGAAAAGGATGAGCTGGAAGGCAAGCGCGACGAGCTTCAGGAGGATATCGATGGCCTGAAGGGAGAGCAGAATACGCTGAAGGGTGAATTGAGGAAATTAAATACGCAGCTTTCCGAGGTTAGCGCGAATCTGGAGGAACTGGAGGGGGCAATCGCGGATAAGGAGCGGGAGATAGCGGACACGCAGGCTGCTCTGGAGGAAGCCCGGGCGACGGAGGAGGAACAGTATATCAACATGGTTCTGCGCGTGCGCAAGATGTATGAGCAGAGCGACTCCGACTATCTCAATGCGTTTATCGGAGCCATGGCGGATGCGGGAAGCTTTTCAGATATGCTGAACGCTGCGGACAGTATTGAGCGAATTGCCAGCTATGACAAGACCATGCTGGATGCGTTCAAGGAGAACCGGCGTCTGATTGAGGAGCAGGAGGCTCTTTTACAGCAGGAGAAGGCAGAACTGGATGCGCTGAAGGTGGATGCCGAGACAGAAAAGAACAAGGTTTCCGGTCTGATTGGACAGACCTCTAACTCCATCACGAAGTATGCGGATGAGATATCCGAGGCGGAGCAGCAGGCCCGCGATTATGAGGCGGAAATTAAAAAGAAGGAAGAGGATGCGGAATATCTGCGCCAGAAGCTGGCGGAGGAGATGGCACTCTCTAAGGAAGCCGCAGAGGGAGAATGGCGGGATATTTCGGATGTGACTTTCGCGGAGGGCGACCGGAAACTGCTGGCAAATCTGATCTACTGTGAGGCCGGCGGAGAGCCCTATGCCGGGCAGCTTGCAGTGGGCAGTGTGGTCATCAATCGTGTGCTCAGCGCAAAGTTCCCCGACAGCGTGGTGGGCGTTATTTATCAAAACAAGCAGTTCTCACCGGTAGCCAGCGGAAGACTGGCCTTGGCGCTGGGGGAAAACAGGGCGACGGCATCATGTTATCAGGCCGCGGATGAGGCCATGAGCGGCGTGACCAATGTGGGGAACTGCGTATTTTTCAGAACGCCTGTGGAGGGCCTTACCGGAATCTCCATCGGAGGTCATATCTTTTATTGACACTTAGCATTGACAGTTTTAAGGACAGATTGGCAAAAGAGCGGGGGCTGGACTACAGCCCCCTGTCATTTAGAATCGCCTGAAGGCGGTCAAATTTATCGCGATAGATCATGGAGAGCAGATGATGCAGCTGGCGGAGACTGGCGGTCATCTGTTTTTGTGTCAACAGATTTTTTTCCAGCGCTTCGGCCAGCTCGTCCAGATCCACGACTTTCATGCGGCCGTCGGGATAGAGAATCACGTCGGCCAAAAGGTCTGTGACCGTCAGAGCATCCTTTGCATCATTGAATTCGTATTCCACGATATCGCAGTACCAGAACAGCAGGGAGCCGTCCGGTCTGTAGAATTTGCTGATTTTGACGCCTTCCTTCAGCAGATAGCAGGAGGAGCCGTGATCGAAATGGGATTTGGGGTTGATGGTGTGCCAGGTGGTAAGGATGTAATCCTCGTTTTGTTCCACGATCACATCGTCTTTCAGAAGGATGCACTCGGGCGGGATGTAGCGTTTACGGTAAAGCTGCAGATCGTTGTGGTTTGCCATGTCAGTTTTCTCCTTTTGGTCTGATTGGTGTGGTCTGATTGGTTTTGTTCGAGGCCGGATTCCTGTCATCAAAAGACAGCTTTGAAAAGGGAATGAAGGGCTGTGGCGGCACGGTGTGGGGACACAGCTCTTTCTCCATCCAGATCATGTCGATCCAGCGACCGTTTTTATAGCCGGATTGGTGAAAATGGGCCACAGTCCGATAGCCGCATTTTTCGTGGAAATCCTCGCTTTCGGGATGGGGATGGGCGATGCAGGCGCAGAGATTACAGACGTGCTGCCTGCGCAGATTTTGCTCCAGAGCCTGATAGAGCGCCCTGCCGATTCCTCTTCCTCTGGCATCCTCTCGCAGATAAATGGATGTCTCTGCGGACCAGTCGTAGGCGGCTCTTGCTTTGAAGGAGGATGCGTAGGCATAACCCAAAAGCTCATCGCCCTCGGCTGCCACCAGATAGGGATAGCATTCCAGTGTATGTTCGATGCGTGCGCGAAATTCCTCCAGTGTGGGAATCTCATATTCGAAGGTGATGATGGTTTTTTCCACATAGGGCGCATAAATGGCTAGCAGGGCTTCCGCATCCTCCGGGACAGCAATGCGCAGCCGGACAGGAGATTGTTCGTTCATGAGCATATCCTCTTTTGTTTTCTTTTTAGAGTCTTTTGTAAGAATACTACCCCCGGCAATTGGACAAGTCAATGATAATTTGTGGATAAATTGTGCCATTAAGGAATGATTTATGGTTTTTTTGACCTAGAAGTAGTGTTTTTGGTAGACATTTTCTGGAAAAATGGGTATAATCAACTATGTCGGAGTTTATTTGTGAGACGGTGAGGACGGCGGATGAGTCACAGGCGAAAACACAATCCCAAATATGATAAAAGTGTGTACCGCTCCCTTGTGCTGATTACGCAGTTTGGCATCAATATGCTGGTGCCCATCGGTATGTTGTCGGCGCTCGGCATCTGGCTGGACAACAGGTATCACACTTCCTTTTGGACCATCCTGCTGTTTTTTGTCGGGGCGATAGCCGGAGGGCAGAATATTTATCGTATGGCAAAGAAAATATACGGGGAAGATGACAGAGAGGAGCATGGCCCGACTCATGAAGATCATCGAGATACTGAAAAATAAAAACAGAATCCTGCTGGAGCTGAATACCGGGATATTTTTCTGGATGTTTGTGGCCGGAGTGGCAGGCGCAGTGCTTCCGCTGCATATATGGGAGCTTGCGTGGGTAGATTGGATTATGGGGATTGCCACGGCCGGAGTCATGGCAATGATTTCGGTGCGGCATATGTACCACAGTATGGACAGAGCTCTGGACTTTGACGAGGGCACTGCCACAAAACTGATTTTCCGGGGCTATCTGACGCGCTATGTGTCTGTAGGGCTGATTGTGGTGGTCACGGCGCTGGCGGGGCTTATAAATCCCGTGCTCCTGTGTCTTGCTTATCTCTTGATTATGAAAGTAGCGGTTTATTCACAGCCGTTTACCCATAAGTGCTATAACAGACTGTTTCATGAGGTGGAACCGGATCCGGAGCCTCTCGTGGAGGAGCAGGAAGCACAAAAGTCATAAAAATATATGAAAAGGAGGTGAAAATATGGCTCATGGCATATTGTTATCCGGCTCCACGGATGTGGATGTTATGGTGCATGGCCTGGTGTCATACCAGTTCTTTGGACATACAGTCTGGATAACAACAACACATGTCAGTCTGCTTTTGGTGACCATTATTCTGTGCGGGTTTGCCATAGCGGCAGGGCGGGCCATGAAAAAGGGTACAGAGGTGCCGGGTGGATTTCAGAATGTGGTTGAACTGATTGTGGAAAAGCTGGACGGTATGGCCAACTCTACCATGGGAAAACACGCCTCTAAGTTCTACAATTATATTGGCACGGTTTTCATCTTTATTTTGTTCAGCAACATATCCGGTCTGCTGGGCCTGAGACCGCCTACCGCAGATTATGGCGTCACTTTTCCGCTGGGTGTTCTGACATTCATACTGATTCACTTTAATCAGTTCAAGTATCAGAAGCCCAAGGATATCTGGGCGGATATGTGTTCTCCGCTGCCGCCGTGGCTGCCCATCTGGTTCCCGATCAATGTAATCAGTGAGATTGCGGTGCCCATATCGCTCTCGCTGCGTCTGTTTGCAAACGTCTTGTCGGGGACTATCATGATGGCGCTGATATACGGACTGTTGGGAATCATCGCAACAGCCTGGCCTGCGGCTCTGCATGTGTATTTTGATTTGTTCTCAGGAGCAATTCAGACCTATGTATTCTGTATGTTGACAATGACCTATATCACTAATGCAATTGGTGAAGAGGCATAAAAAACACAAAGTCAAAACCAGGAGGAAAACAAAATGGAATTTAACGAGTACTTTATCTTAGGATGTTCTGCAATCGGCGCAGGTCTGGCAGTTATCGCCGGTATCGGACCCGGTGTCGGCCAGGGTATCGCAGCCGGTCATGCTGCAGCAGCAGTGGGACGTAATCCCGGTGCGAAGAGTGCAGTTACTTCAACCATGTTGCTTGGACAGGCAGTTGCGGAGACCACCGGTCTGTATGGTTTGCTGATCGCAATCCTGTTATTATTCGTAAAGCCTCTGTTACCATAAGACACGGTAAAAAATTACCTGAAGAAATGGTAATTAATTACCGGAAAGGAGGCAGAAATGATACTATTAACCGCAGGAGAGACCTATGAGAGAATGTTTGGCATCGATTGGCAGCTGCTGGCCGATTCCACGCTCACAATCATAGCAGTCTTTGTTCTGTTTGCCATAATGAGCTACTTCCTGTTCAATCCGGCCCGCAAGATGCTGACAGACCGTCAGGCCAAGATCAAGGGCGAGCTGGATGATGCAAAGGCGAACATGGAGGAGGCAAACCGCTTGCGTGAGGAATATGAGGCAAAGCTTGCCGAAATCAACAAGGAAGCGGAGAGCATTTTGAGCGAGGCCCGCAAGAAGGCGCTGGCCAGCGAAAACCGGATTGTCGCTGAAGCGAAGGAAGAGGCTGCTCGTATTATGGAGAGAGCCCGCATGGAGGCCGAGCTGGAGAAGAAGAAGGTGTCCGACGAGGTGAAGACGGAGATTATCTCCGTGGCTTCTCTGATGGCAGGCAAGGTTGTGGCCGCATCCATCGACACCACGGTTCAGAATCAGCTGATTGACGAGACTCTGAAGGAAATGGGTAAGGATACATGGCTAAATTAGTTTCTAAGACATATGGAGAGGCGCTGTTTGAGATAGCCATGGACGCACAGCCGGATGTGGCCGCAGGGCAGGAGCCCGGGGCTGTGGACGAGCTGTTTGCACAGGTGCAGCAGGTGAGTCAGATACTGAGGGAAAATCCCGAGTTTGACAATCTGATGATGCACCCCGGCATCTCCAAGTCCGAGAAGATTGCGGCTATGGAAGCTGTCTTTCGGGGCAGAGTGAACGACGGACTGATGGGTCTGATGGAGATTGTGGTTCGTAAGGAACGCTATGGTGAGCTGCAGGAGATTTTCCGCTACTTCATCGACAAGGTGAAGGCGGTCAAGGGCATCGGCGTAGCGCATATCACTTCGGCGGTGGCTCTCACCGACGGACAGAAGGCGGCCACAGTGGCCAGGCTTTTGGAGACCACTTCCTATCAGAGCATCGAGTCGGAATTTGCCGTGGATGAATCCCTGATCGGCGGCATGGTCATCCGAATCAACGACAGAGTGGTGGACAGCAGCGTCCGCTCGAAATTAGATGAATTGACAAGACAATTATTACAAATCCAGCTCGGATAAGAGCCGGAGGAAAGGTGCTACAGAACATGAATTTGAAACCGGAAGAAATTAGCTCCGTAATCAAGGAGCAGATTCAGAGATACGCTTCCGCGCTGGACGTGTCAGACGTGGGCACGGTAATTCAGGTTGCAGACGGCATTGCCCGTGTGCATGGTCTGGAAAAAGCCATGCAGGGAGAGCTTCTGGTATTCCCCGGCGAGATTTATGGTATGGTGCTGAACCTGGAGGAAGACAATGTAGGTGCGGTTCTTCTGGGCAACGCGCGCAATATCAACGAGGGCGATACCGTAAAGACTACGGGACGTGTGGTTGAGGTTCCCGTGGGCGATGCTTTGATGGGGCGTGTAGTAAATGCATTGGGACAGCCTATCGATGGCAAGGGTCCTGTGCAGACTGACAAATTCCGCAAGATTGAGCGTGTGGCAAGCGGCGTTATCACCAGAAAGAGTGTGGACACTCCGCTGCAGACAGGTATCAAGGCAATCGACTCCATGGTTCCCATCGGAAGGGGCCAGCGTGAGCTGATTATCGGAGACCGTCAGACCGGAAAGACGGCTATCGCAATCGATACGATCATCAATCAAAAGGGCCAGAATGTAAAATGTATCTATGTGGCAATCGGTCAGAAGGCATCTACCGTTGCCAATATTGTGAAGACCTTGGAGGAGGCCGGCGCTATGAGCTATACCACCATCGTGGTATCTACCGCCAGCGATTTGGCGCCTCTGCAATATATCGCTCCCTACTCCGGCTGTGCAATCGGCGAGGAGTGGATGGAGAACGGAGAGGATGTGCTGGTAATTTACGATGACCTGAGTAAACATGCCACCGCTTACCGTACACTCTCCCTGCTGCTTCGTCGTCCGCCCGGGCGTGAGGCATATCCCGGTGATGTATTCTATCTGCATTCCAAACTGCTGGAGCGTGCAGCGAGAATGAGCGACGAGTACGGCGGAGGTTCCCTCACCGCGCTGCCCATCATCGAGACGCAGGCGGGAGACGTTTCCGCCTATATTCCCACCAATGTGATTTCCATCACGGACGGACAGATTTATCTGGAGACTGAGATGTTTAACGCGGGCTTCCGTCCTGCAGTAAATGCCGGACTTTCCGTGTCCCGTGTGGGTGGCGCAGCTCAGATTAAGGCGATGAAGAAGATTGCAGCGCCTATCCGTACAGAGCTTGCGCAGTACAGAGAGCTGGCATCTTTCGCACAGTTTGGCTCAGAGCTGGATGCCGACACCAAGGAGAAGCTGGCACAGGGCGAACGTATTAAGGAAGTTTTGAAGCAGCCTCAGTATCAACCCATGCCTGTGCAGTACCAGGTTATCATCATCTATGCAGTGACCAACAAGTATCTGCTGGATGTGGCGGTGGAGGATATCACGACCTTCGAGAAGCAGTTCTTTGAATTTTTGGATACCAAGTATCCCGAGGTGCCTCGCAGCATCGCCGATGAGAAAGTCATTTCCGACAAGACGGAGGAGACACTCAAGAAGGCAATCGAAGAGTTCAAGCAGGGATTCAATCGATAATCCCCTTGCCGTCAAAGAGGCAGATAGGAGTAAGTTATGGCATCAATGCGTGATATAAAGCGCCGCAAGACCAGTATTCAGGGGACACAGCAGATCACGAAGGCGATGAAGCTGGTGTCCACGGTAAAGCTGCAGCGTGCCAAAGCAAATGCAGAGCGCTCCAAGATATATTTTAATAGCATGTTTGAGACGGTGAACAGCATTTTGTCCCGGGTGGGACATGTGGAGCATAGGTATCTTATGCCGGGAGATTCTCCGAAAAAGGCTGTGATTGTGATTACTTCCAACCGCGGTCTGGCCGGCGGCTATAACTCCAACGTAATCAAGCTGATCACCAGACATGAGACCTGGCAGAAAGAGGATCTGAGCATCTATGCACTGGGCAACAAGGGCCGGGAAGCTCTTGCGAGAAATGGCTATACCATTAAAGAGACGCTTCCCGAGATCATCGAAGACCCTACTTATGCGGACGCAATGCTGTTGTCCCGGAGACTCTTGAAGAGCTTTGCAGAGGGAGAGTTCGGAGAGATTTATCTCGCTTACACCTCCTTCAAGAATACGGTGAGCCATGAGCCCAAGCTTTTGAAACTCCTGCCTGTGAACAGGGAGGAAATTGAGAGCGCCGGAAAAGGGGCGGATGCAATCATGAATTTTGAGCCCGAGGATGTGGAGGCTCTGGACATGATTATCCCCAAATATATCACCAGTCTCATCTACGGAGCCATGGTGGAAGCCGTGGCCAGTGAGAACGGCGCCCGTATGCAGGCTATGGACAGCGCTACCAGCAATGCCGAGGAAATCATAGAAGACCTGGCGCTGAAGTATAACAGAGCAAGACAGGGCTCCATCACACAGGAGCTGACAGAGATTATTGCGGGTGCAGAAGCTCTCGGATAAGAAAAAAGCTATAATTCATAAACCCGCAGGAAAAAATTTGCCCGTACTTTTTGGGCAGGAAAGAGGTAATAATGGCAGGAGAGAATAGAGGTAAAATCACTCAGGTCATCGGTGCGGTGCTGGATGTGCGCTTCGATGAGGGAAAGCTGCCGGAGATCAACGAGGCCATCCGAATTCCTACAGGCCCTGACTCTGAGCTGACTGTTGAGGTCTCCCAGCATCTGGGTGATGACACCGTAAGATGTATCGCCATGGGTCCCACGGACGGTCTGGTGAGAGGGATGGAGGTAATTGCCACCGGAGCTCCCATCTGTGTTCCGGTAGGTGAGAACACCCTGGGAAGAATCTTTAATGTTCTGGGGCAGCCCATCGACAATAAGCCTGCGCCGGAAAATGTGACCTATGAACCTATTCACAGACCCGCTCCCGAGTTTGTTGAGCAGTCCACCGAGACAGAGCTTTTGGAGACTGGTATCAAAGTGGTAGATTTGCTCTGCCCTTACCAGAAGGGTGGTAAGATTGGTCTGTTCGGCGGAGCCGGAGTGGGCAAGACTGTTTTGATTCAGGAGCTGATCCGTAACATAGCGACTGAGCACGGCGGATATTCCGTATTTACCGGTGTGGGCGAGCGTACCCGTGAGGGTAACGACCTGTATCACGAGATGATGGAATCCGGCGTTATCAACAAGACTACCATGGTGTTCGGTCAGATGAACGAGCCCCCCGGAGCGAGAATGAGAGTGGGACTTACAGGACTGACCATGGCGGAGTATTTCAGAGACAAGGGCGGCAAGGATGTGCTGCTGTTCATCGATAATATTTTCCGTTTCACACAGGCAGGTAGTGAGGTTTCCGCATTGCTTGGCCGTATGCCTTCCGCGGTGGGTTATCAGCCCACGCTGCAGACAGAGATGGGCGCTCTTCAGGAGCGTATTACTTCTACCAGAAATGGTTCCATCACTTCTGTTCAGGCGGTTTATGTGCCTGCGGATGACTTGACAGACCCTGCGCCGGCTACCACTTTCGCACATCTGGATGCGACTACCGTGCTTTCACGTTCCATCGTAGAGCTGGGTATTTATCCGGCAGTTGATCCTCTGGAGTCCACCTCCCGTATTCTGGATCCCAGAATTCTGGGTGAGGAGCACTACAGCACAGCCCGCGGCGTACAGGAGATTTTGCAGCGTTATAAAGAGCTGCAGGATATCATTGCCATTCTGGGTATGGACGAGCTCTCCGAGGAGGATAAGCTGGTAGTTTCCCGCGCGCGTAAGGTGCAGAGATTCCTCTCACAGCCTTTCTTCGTGGCAGGACAATTCACCGGACTGGAAGGAAAGTATGTGCCTATCAATGAGACGATTCGTGGCTTCAAAGAGATTTTGGAGGGTAAGCACGACGATATCCCCGAGAGTTATTTCCTGAATGCCGGCGGTATCGACGACGTATTGGCCAAGGTACAGAAGTAATAGGGAAAGGACCGAGAAGATGGCTGACAATCAAAATTTTCATCTGCGCATCATCACACCGGACAGACTGTTCTATGAAGGCGATGTGGATATGGTGGAATTTAATACCACAGAGGGCGAAATAGGCGTGCTGCCGGGACATATTCCCCTGACGGTTATCGTGAAGCCGGGGATTCTGGTCATCACCGAGAAGGATGGAGAGAAGGAAGCTGCTCTTCACGCCGGATTTGCGGAAATCCTGCCGGAGGGTATCACTATTCTGGCCGAGATTGTGGAGTGGCCGGAAGAGATTGACGAGAATCGCGCACAGGAGGCACTGAACCGTGCGCAGGATCGTCTTGCCAGCAAGACTCCCGAGACGGATGTTGCCCGGGCCGAGACGGCGCTTATGCGGGCAATGGCAAGGATAGAGGTCTTAAAATAATAGGGCAACAGGAAGTTCTCGAGCGATGATACTTCACTCGGGAGCTTTCTGTTTGCAGACACAAAACCCCGTGCCGTTGCATATGCTATAAAAAAATGGCGATGAGGCACGGTATATGGATTTGAAACCCAAATTGCTTCACACGTTTCCCAGCCATGTTCCCCTGCCCTTTTATATGACTTATCCCGGTTATATGGGAGCGGAGCGTGAGCGGGCGCTGCTGCAGGACATGGAGTATCTGCAGCAGGTGTATCCGTGTGAAGTGAAGCGCTATCAGCGCAGAGTGGCGGAGATTTTGGACAAAATGGATTATGAGGGCAGTATGATTTACGATGAGTATCCCGATTACGGAAGTCTCAGAAGAATGGCGGAGAGCATTGTGAAGATACTGCAGAATGAGGATCAGGAGCGGCCGGAAGAGCAGCGGATGCCGGCTGAGAAATGGCCATGGATGACAGATATGATACAGGTGCTTCTGTGTGACGAGGTTTACAAGCGCAGACATGGCGGCAGAAGAGGAAAAATTTTTGGATGATTTAGACAGACTATTGGAAGAAATTCTGAATATAGATTTACAGGGAATCGTGCTGAGTAATACCCGCGATGAGGCACAGGGCACCAAGGTAAAGGTGCGCCCTGTGCTGATAAGGGGAGAGCTTGCGTTTCAGGAGACCCTGTATAAAGGAACACAGGTGTTTCATGCCAATCTGGCGAAAGACGCCATGCGGGAGCGCATCGAGATGTACCTCACAACGCTCTTTAAGCAGGGTGTATTTCAGAGTGAAGGGCTGGAGAGTACAGTCCTCGTGGGAAAAAAGGGCAGGATGACGGTGAAGACGCGTAGAAAGCAGAATTCGCTTCCTCCTGTGTCGGACAAGCAGCTGTCTGCGCTTGCCCACAATCGTACCAAGCAGTATATTCTCATGGACGGTACGCCGGTGGACTTCTTGGTGGGACTGGGAGTACAGACGCCGGAGGGCAGGGTGACAAAGGCAAAATATGATAAATTCCGTCAAATCAACCGGTATCTGGAGTTTATCGAGGATGTGCTGGATGCGCTGCCCGCGGATCGCACGCTTCATATCATTGATTTCGGATGCGGTAAATCTTATTTGACTTTTGCCATGTACTATTATCTGCACAAGATGCAGGGAAGAGATATACGGGTCACGGGACTGGATCTGAAAGCTGATGTGATTGCGCATTGTAACGAGCTGGCGGAGAAGCTTTGCTATGACTGCCTGCACTTTGAGCGCGGGGATATCAGCACCTATGAGGGCGCTTCGGAAGTGGACATGGTGGTGAGTCTTCACGCCTGTGACAAAGCTACGGATTATGCCTTGGAGAAGGCGGTGAAATGGGGGGCGAAGGTGATTCTCGCCGTGCCGTGCTGCCAGCATGAGCTGAACGGTCAGATGCGCTGTGAGACGCTGCAGCCCATACTGAAATACGGTTTGATAAAGGAGCGTATGGCGGCGCTGGTGACGGATGCGCTGCGGGCAAATCTGTTGGAGCAGCGAGGCTATGACACGCAGATACTGGAATTTATCGACATGGAGCACACTCCTAAGAATCTCTTGATCCGTGCGGTTAAGAGAGGCGGCGCCGGCATGAAGAGAAGAGGAGCCGGGTCCGATATTCAGGGAGTGACGGGACTTTTGCATGTAGAACCCATATTGGAGCAATTATTGAATGAAGAAGATATTGATTAAGCTGACGGTTTTTCTGGCAGTATTTCTCGCGACTCTGGCAGTGGCGGGGAAGGTTATGAATAAAGGCCACAACAATATGACCATGGAGATGGCGGATGCTTCGCTGCCTGTGATGATGATGAACAGGGACGGAGTGTATTACAATGAGCTTCATGGGTATACGACTGCCATGGATACTGCCTTTGAGCGGGATACGATCACTGTATTGGGAGAGAGTCGAAATCTGTCGGTCGGGGTAGATACTTATGGACGGAACGTGTCAGCGTTGTCCATGGAGGTGCGCAGCATCGACGGCGGACGTCTGGTGGAAAAGACGAATATCACGGATTATGCGCTGGAGAATGGCGTTCTTTCTGCTGATTTTGCTCTGAAAGATTTGCTTGACAGAGATACAGAGTATGCGCTGATATTGATTTTGACGCTGGACGAGAGTCAGGAGGTTTATTACTATACCCGTGTCATCTGGAGTGAAAATCTGCATGCGGATGAGAAGCTTGCCTTTGTGAAGGATTTTCATGAGAGGCTTTATAATCGTGAAGCGGCCAGAGAATTGACCAGATATCTGGAGACCAATTCTCAGATAGAGGATAACCGTTCTTTTCATAAGGTCAATATTCACAGCAGCTTCCGGCAGATTACATGGGGAGATTTAAATGTGACGGAGGTGGCGGAGCCGGTCATTCAGCTCACGGAAATCGGAGAACAGACGGCTTCTTTTCTGGTGAATTATTTTGTCTTTGGCGGCAGCGGTAAGGAGACGACCTATTACCGCATGCAGGAGCATTATCGTGTGCGCTATACGGCGGAGCGCATGTATCTTTTGAATTATGAGCGAACTATGACGCAGATGCCGGATGTGGATCGGATGTGCGCCAATGACAAGCTGCTTCTGGGCATCACGGGGACAGATATTCCCATGATGGAGAGCGAGGACGGCAGCAATGTGGTATTTGAGGTAAATAATCAGCTCTTCAGCTATAATGCAGACAGCAACAAACTGACAGTGATATTCAGCTTTTATGACGAGGAACATGCGGATTCGCGAACTCTATATGACGGACATTCCATCAAGATGCTGGATGTGACAGAGGGCGGAAACGTCAGTTTTGCGGTCTATGGATATATGAACCGGGGACGTCATGAGGGGGAGGTGGGAATTCAGATTTACACCTACAACAGCGCGTTAAACACCATTGAGGAGAATGTCTATATCCCTTATGACAAGAACTATGCTGTCCTGAAATCTCAGATGGAGCAGTTGTTATATCTGAACAGGGAGCAGCAGCTGTATCTCATGCTGGAGGATGTGGTGTATGGTGTGAATCTGGAGGAGAAAAGCTATTATCCCATGGTGGAAATTACCCGGGATGACAGTATTCAGGTCTCAGTCAATAATCGCATCATGGTCTGGCAGGGGGGCACGGACATTTATCACTGCGACCGGCTGAATGTACGCAATCTCAACACGGAGATGCAGAAGGTAATCACTGCGGGTGCAGGTGAAGCCATCCGGCCTCTGGGCTTTATGGGAGAGGATATCATTTATGGCGTAGCCAGAGAGGAAGACGTCTATCAGGAAAATTCCGGCAGAATCTTCTTCCCGATGTATAAGGTTTGTATCTGCGACTCGGAAGGAGAACTGCTGAAGGAATATCGTCAAGAGATGATGTATATCACTGACTGCAGCGTGGAGGACAATCAGATTACGCTGGAGAGAGTACAGCGCCGCGAGGACGGAAGTTATGTGGAGGCTGCACAGGATCATATCATGAACAGCGTGGAGACAGAGCCGGGAAAGTATCTGATCGTAGCTCCCGCTATCGATATCTATGAGCGATATGTGCAGATACAGACCAGAAAGACTATTGACAGTAAAACCATGCAGATACTGACACCCAAGGAAGTGGTTTTCGAGGGCGGCAGAGAGCTTGCGCTGGAGATGGGCGGAGACAGCACAAAATATTATGTTTACGGAGCTTATGGCGTGGCAGGAAGCTTCAGCTCTCCCGCAAAGGCAGTGAATCTGGCCAACAATATTGCAGGAGTGGTGGTCAATCAGAAGGGAAGTCTTGTTTGGCGCAAGGGAAATCGTGTGCTGCGCAATCAGATTATGGCCATCACGGAGGCTTCTGTCACCGAGGAGAAGAACAGTCTCGCCGTGTGTCTGGACACCATGCTGAAGTATGAGGGCATCATACGAAACTCCGATTACCTGCTGGCACAGGGACAGACCGTTCTGGAGATTCTGCAGGGGAATCTGGAGGATGCGCAGATACTGGATCTGGCAGGCTGCGATCTGGATTCCGTGCTCTATTATGTGGATCGGGACATCCCCGTACTCGCCCTTCTGAATAATGGCGAAGCAGTTCTGATTACCGGCTTCAACGAGTTCAATATTGTCGTGCTAAACCCCGAAAAAGGAACACTCTCCAAACAGGGAAAGAATGATTCTACAGAGTGGTTCCGGGAGAACGGAAATAATTTTGTCACATATATCAGGCGGTAAGGGGGGTCCGGCTTTTCCGAAAACCGTCGCCCGGACAGGGGGCTCATTTGTATTCAGACACGCTTGCGCTCCGAGAAAAACGTAGCAGACGCTAAATTCGATGAGTTGCTCCGCAACTCATGACCTCATTAAGCGCTGACGTTTTTCAAGGGTCTTCATACAAACGAGCCCCCCGTCCAGGCTGGTTTACAGAAAGGGCCAGATAGTGTACTATCGCGAGAGCGAATGGTTAATCCTGAGGGAAGATGTGTTTGCGGTATTTTTGCAGTATTTTCAAGAGGCAGATGCCCAGCACGCCGCAGGAGATGATTTCGCCGATTCCCACAGTGAGCATGAAATAAGGGATTCCGCCCTCAAATTTGTAGGCGTAAGCCAGCACGAAGGGGACGATGATCGTATTGGCGATAATGGGGGGAAGAGGGGCAAGAAAGATTTTGACTGTCCCTGTCTGTCTGTCGGGTTTTGCGCGTCCGCAGAGAAGATAGGTGCCAAGCGCGCCCAAAAGGGTAGCCAGACTTCCAAAGAGAATATCCCATGGAATAGCGCCGGTGAGAAGATTGGCTAACAGGCATCCCACGAACAGCCCCGGTATGGCGGCCGGTGTGAAGAAGGGAAGAATCGTCAGGGCTTCCGAGAAACGAACTTGAATGGCATGACTCGCAAGTCCCAGAGAGTTGGCCAACTGTGTCAGCACGACGTAAAGAGCGGCAATGACTGCCGCGTGGACAAGTGACAATACTTTTTTGTTCATTTTTTTGTTCTCCTTAGTTTTGTTTTACGTCAGGATGGTTTCGAACTGACGGTGTGATTTGGAAAACCATAAGCTATGGATTTTCCAAGGATTTATTATATAAGGAATTTGGGAAAAGTCAAGTAATAAAATCAACACAAATCAGAATCTGGGGAGATATGCTGATGAATGGTGAGATGCATCAAATTTGTATGCTGGTTAATGCAGCGAGGAATTCAATAACAACAAAGAAAGAGTTTATATATCGGTGCGAGGAATATGTAAATTCTATAAAGTTTCGTTTTATTCCTCATAGAACGCTTTTTGGAGAAAAATCCAATGAAGCGGGTAATCCTCAGGAATGGTTTAGATATTGTATGAAAAAAGGAGTTTATGATATAAAATTTCTTACTCCTTTACAAGTTCCAGATAGAGCACTATTAGGATTTTCTAATGTAAATCGATCATGTATTCTTACTGTTTATAAGGATAATTTGGTCACATATTGGATTGCGACATGGGAATTTGAAAAATCTCAGCAGAAATGGAATGTTGAATATCAAGAATATAAATGGGATAATCCACCTTCAATAATGCCGCAATTTGAAAATAATATTAAGGAATTTAGGGATATCCTTTTAAGAATAGGTGAATTTGCAGATCAAATTGGATTCAAAAACTTCGGAGATACTTTCCGTAATGCGCACGGCATTTTAAGTGGTAAAGGTGAAATTCCGGATAAATATCCCAATGGCAGACCAATTCATTTACCAGATATTTCAGAGGAAAAAAAGCGAATGTTTTATGCTTCTTCTGTAGCGGATGTGTTTGGCGCGATGGGCTCTTGGAATGACAGCCCACCGTACGCGGCACATAAAAAGGGCATGGATGATGATTATGAAAATCTATCAAATGAATTGCTTAAACAAATTCGGCTGGCTGTCTTGTATGCGATTAATGAAACTGCGTTGCCTGATGCGGAGGAAAGAGATATGGAGTGAGAGAATATGAACAGCAAAGAAATGATTATTTTTATAGGAATACAGGCGAGTGGAAAGACGACATTTTACCATGAGCAGCTTGCGCAATATGCACATATCAGCCTGGATATTCTGCACACCCGCAACAAGGAGCGGATTGCGTTGGAGGAGTGTTTGGCTTTGGGGAAGAGCATGGTTATTGATAACACAAATCCGACGGTGGCGGACAGGGAAGGTTATATCAGCAAGGCCAAAGAAAACGGATACCATATTACGGGATATTTTTTCCGGTCATGTATCAGTGATTGTGTGGAGCGCAATGAAAAAAGAGAAGGAAAAGCGAAGGTGCCAAGAACTGCGATTGCGGCGACTTCCAATAAATTGGAGATGCCAAGTTACGCAGAGGGTTTTGATAAACTGTATTTTGTCCACATGGAGAATGGACGGATGATTGTGGAGGACTGGAAGGAAGGAGCAGAGTTATAGAGATGAAATTTGATGATTTTGACAGGCAGATGCGTATTTATGAGGAATCGCTTGACCAGTACATACTGCCGGATATGTATCTTGTGGCAAGACTTGACGGCAGGTCGTTTACAAAGCTGACAAAGGAAATCTGTAAATTTGAAGCGCCCTTTGATGCGCGGTTCAGAGATTATATGGTTGAAACGGTGAAGTATCTTATGGGGTGCGGTTTTCGCATTGTCTATGGCTTTACGGAGAGCGATGAGATTTCGCTTTTATTTCATGCGAAAGACAATACTTTTGGCAGAAAAGTAAGGAAAATCAATTCTACGCTTGCGGGAGAGGCAAGTGCTGTGTTTTCTCTGAAATTAGGACAGGTCGCGACGTTTGACTGCCGAGTTATTCCACTTCCAAATCTTGAGAAGGTGGCTGATTACTTTATATGGAGACAGGAGGATGCGCATAGAAATTCTCTTAATTCGCACTGTTACTGGGCGTTAAGAAAAGAGGGCATCGGACAGGGACAGGCGACGGCAATGCTGGAGGGGAAATCAGTGTCCTTTAAAAATGAATTGTTATTTCAAAAGGGGATTAATTATAATGATCTTCCGAATTGGCAGAAACGAGGTATCGGGGTTTATTTTCAAGACAGCGTAAAAGAAGGATACAATCCTGCTAAAAAGGAAATCGTGCAGACGACAAGAAGAGAGCTTACGGTGGATTATGAGCTTATGCTTGGTAAGGAATATGGAGAATGGGTTGCGGCGTTTGCAAATAGGGAATAGGAATTAGGGTGGACATCATATGTCTTGTCAGGTAAATACGGCATTTCTCGCTTTGTGTCGTGGTAATTTTGTCTCTGTTTGGATAAGATTTTCTCGAAAGGAGGGACATTGATTGAACCCGAAAAAAATAGGTGCGTTGCTGAAGGAACTTAGAAATGAAAAGGGACTCACGCAGGAACAGTTTGCAGAAGTCGTACATGTTTCAAACAGAACTGTATCCCGTTGGGAAAACGGAAACAATATGCCTGATTTGGATATTTTAATTCAGATTTCAGATTATTATGAAATTGACCTGCGAGAGTTACTTGACGGAGAAAGGAAAAGCGAGAAAATGAATAAGGAATTAGAAGAAACTGTATTGAAAGCGGTAGATTACACAAATAGTGAAACAGAGCTATATATCAAAAGAGTTCACCGGCTCTTATTCATAGGCGCAATGCTTTGGCTTATTTCTCAGTTAATAGGCCATACAAGCCTTGTTGATAACAATGTTATGAGCACAATCTCTGATTTTTCCGAGGGAGCGGCATGCGGAATGGTGGTTTGCGGAATAATCATTACAAGCCGCCACGGTCAGAGAATAAAAGCATTTAAACAAAGATTGTTGAAAAGGCAATAGAAATTGTAACATCGGCCTAAAACATTGTGGTTGCTATGTTTTAGGCCGAACCATTATATTTTACAGTTCACCTGCTTTATATCTGCTCACGATGCTCTGGATTCTCTCGTTGGGATTCAAGAGATCGCTGATGGAGGAATCGTGGTTTAAGGTATCGATGATGTAGGCGATATATTTGCTCATATCGCAGTCGATATACCAGCTGCGCTTTAACAGTTCAGGAGTCTGGTAGATGAGATTGGTGGTAAGCACTCTGTCGATGATACCGTTCTCATAGGCCCGGTCAAACTTGTCCAGACCGCTGGTAAAGAGGCCGAAGGTGGCGAACACAAAAATCTTGTTGGCCTTGCGCTCTTTCAGGGCGGTGGCAACCTCCAGCACACTTTCGCCGGAAGAAATCATATCGTCAATGATAATCATATCTTTGCCTTCCACACTGCTTCCCAGAAACTCATGGGCGACGATGGGATTGCGGCCGTCAACGATGCGGGTGTAATCCCTGCGCTTATAGAACATACCCATATCCAGCTCCAGCACATTGGCAATATAGATAGCGCGGCTCATTCCGCCCTCGTCCGGGCTGATGACCATCATGTGATCGGAATCAATCTGCAAATCCTTTACATGGCGCAGCAGGCCCTTGATAAACTGGTAGGCGGGCTGAACGGTCTCAAAGCCGTGCAGGGGAATGGCGTTTTGCACTCTGGGGTCATGGGCATCGAAGGTAATAATATTGTCCACACCCATGGCAACCAGTTCCTGTAAGGCCAGCGCACAGTCCAGAGACTCTCTGGAGGTTCTCTTATGCTGGCGGCTCTCATAGAGGAAGGGCATGATGACAGTGATGCGTCTCGCCTTGCCTCCTACGGCGGCGATAACGCGCTTCAGATCCTGATAGTGGTCGTCGGGAGACATGTGATTTTCATGTCCGCAGAGGGAGTATGTCTTGGAGTAGTTCAACACATCTACTAACAGATACAAATCTGTGCCGCGGACGGACTCCATGATGATGCCCTTTGCCTCACCCGAACCAAAGCGGGGCACCTTGGTGTCCAGAAGGTAGGTGTCACGCATATATCCCGAGAAGGCCAGAGACTCTTTGTGCTCGCTCTCCCGCTCGGTTCTCCATTTCACCAGATAACTGTCTACCATCTCGCTCAGGGTTCTGCAGCTCTCCAGAGCAATGATACCCAGTGAACCGACGGGGATGGTCTCCAAATTACGCTTTTCTTCGCGGTTGCTCATGCAAAAATATCCTCGCTTTCTATTCTGTCATATGTAGGTTTGATAGTTTCCTGCGCATGCGGATATCTGAACCGGTCAGCTTACAAAGAGTATAGTTGCTGGTAATTCTGGAAAAAATTCTATCCGAATAGCGATCTCGCAGTTCCTCCAGGCCCAGGTTTGTGGAGATAACAGTGGCCCTTTGGCGCAGATGACGTTCGTTCAGGCAGGAGAATAATTGAGATGCCACAAAAGAGTTGGTCACCTCCGTACCCAAATCGTCGATGATTACCAATTCACAATTGTAAAGGTCTTCGTAAAAATTGTAAAGAGTTTCTTTCATTTTTGTGTCAAAAGTGTATCGTGCCAGTGTGTCGAATAGGGCGGCACTGCTGAAATAAATCACAGAATATCCCTGTTTCAGAAGTTCTCCGGCCACACAGCCCGAGAGAAAGCTTTTTCCGGTTCCCACAGTACCATAAAAGAAAAGATTGCGGTAATCCTGTCCGAAATCCCGAACAAAGTCTTTGCAGATTTTCACCGCGCCCTGAAAACGCTCCAAATCCTCGCCCTGATAATACTCATAGGAGAGGGTGGAGAAATTTTCCCGGGCAATGGTCGCCTGAATATTGGATTGTTCATAGAGAATGGAAATTTCCTGCTGACGAAGGCAGTGACATTTTTCTTTCTGCGGGTATTCGCCGTCCAGATATCCCGTGTCCTTGCAGTCTGCACAGGTATAAACAGGCTCCAGAAAGTCGGCGGGAAAGCCGGCGGCTGTGAGAAGCTCCTGTTTTTTTTGCCTGATTTCATCCAGAAAGGCGTGCAGAGAGGGGAGAGCAGTATCATCCCCGTTCAGAAGGCATTGTGCCTTGGCCAGAGAGACGCTTCCCACGGATGCTTCCAGCTCCCCATATTCGGGGATGCGGTGCAGAACAGTCTCCCTGCGCTCCTCCATTATATGGCGGTTGGCATCCCGGGTCTGTTCATAGCGCCTCATGATGGACTCATATTGCTGATTGCTCAGTGCCATGCGGGTCTCCTTTCGGCATTAGTTGCGCAGAAGCTCTTTCTCCAGCTCGTCAAAGTCATAGCTGTTCTGGGAGAATTGATTGAATTTATTGTTGGATGCCGGCTTGGCGGCATTTTTTTTGCGATGGTAGAGTTCGTCGATCTTGTGTATGTCTGCCTTGTGATGCACATTCTCCTGAAGCCAGCTGCTCAGGATACTTTCCGCGTATTCCAGGCGGTGGCGGTCTGTGGCCATCACAGTGCGCTCACAGGCCTCCAGAATGATATCCATGTCAAAGCCGTACTGGCAGGTCCAGCGGGTGATGTACTCGGCCTCCTTGACAGTAGGCGCATTGTGTTTGCCCAGCGCATTCATTATGGTATAGACATTCTTGTCATATTTAGTGGCAAATTTCCTGGCCTGTCCCGGCGTAGTCACACCGTTCTCGGCCCAGTTCACGGCCACTTTTTCCATGTATTTAAAATCCTTCTTGCCGCGGTCCACGCAGTAGGCGATCAGATGGTCAATTAAATCCTCTGAGAAATGAAGCGCATCCGTGAAAAACAGGATGGATTTCATCTCCGCCGGGGTCAGGGGGCGGCCGATGTAAGACTCCGCGATGAACAGGAGCTGTGCGGTCTCGCTGCGTCCCTTGAACTCCCGGAGCTGATCTGTTGTGTAGGCAGGTTTTGCATAGGGAGAGACCGTATGGTCTTCTGCAGTCTGTCCCAAAGACTCTCCGGCAGGCTCCATAAACATGGCCAGCGACTGGGAGGTGGAGGCGCGTTTTGTATCCATCACAGAACCGGTCTCAAGATCCTTGAAATGGATTCCCACAGGGATGCCCTGCGCATCATAATCCAGGGTCAGAAGCTGCTGCTTTTCCCAGTATTTCAGAGAGCGGATGATCTCCCGCTCTGTGTGATTAAACTTGTCCGCAAGATCGGACACACTGGTAGCCTGATTGGCCCCCAGCATGCGGAGCAGATACAGATATACCTTGAGCTGTGCCTCATTTGCGCCCTCCATATATTCATCTATAAAGCGATTGGAAACCGCTGTGGAATTCATATTGGAATCCTTATAAATCGTCAAACGTGCCATGGTCATGAACCTTTCTCCGTCAAAGTATGATTGAGTATAGCACAAGATTTTTGAAAAAGAAATAGTCAAATTCCCGAAACCTCAGCGGAGACAAAAAACGGGGAAAAATGTGGAAAATGTGGAAAGTGTGTATAAAATACGGGAGGTCTTTCGGGGAGTCCTGCCGTTTGGCTGAAATTGCTCTGATTTCTTTCAGAGGACTATCCACATGGAAAAATGAAATATCCACAGAGGATAAAAAATCATATTTTTATCTTTTCCGTGGATATTGTGGAAAACTAAATTCCGAGTAAATTTTCTCCGATTTTCAGTACGTCTCCTGCGCCCATAGTTATCAACAGATCATTTTTTGTGCAATTTTCTAAAAGAAAATTTTCAATTTCATCAAAGGTGGGGAAGTAGTAGCACTCTCCTCCTCTGTCCTGAATCCGGGACTGCAGGGTGCGGGAACTGATTCCCAGCGTGTCGGTTTCCCGGGCGGCATAAATGTCGGCCAGAACTACTTTGTCCGCCAGACATAAAGCCTGCGCAAATTCATCCAGAAAGGCCTTGGTGCGAGTGTAGGTATGAGGCTGAAAGACGCACCAGAGGGTGTTGTGAGGATAATTTTTCGCAGCTTTTAAAGTGGCGGTAATTTCTGTGGGATGATGCGCATAATCATCTATTATAGTAACGCCGCCGACGCAGCCCTTGAGCTGGAAACGTCTGTCCGTGCCTGAGAAGCTCTCCAGCGCTTTGAGAGCGGTCTCTCCGGGTATCTGTAACAGATCCGCAAGTGCCAGCGAAGCCAGCGCATTGCTGATATTGTGCTCGCCGGACACTTGAAGTCTCACAGGTCGGACAGGCTCTGCGGCATGGCATGCCGAGGAGGCGTGAGCGTTAAAGGAAGAATGCCCGAACTCGCCATATACGATATCTGTGGGATAATAATCAGCGGAGACATCGGTCAGTGAATAGGTAATCACCCTGCAGGGCAGCCCGGCCGCAATTTCCTGCCAGTCAGGAATATCCGCGTTGATAATCAGACAGCCGTCCGCGGGCAGAAGTCTGGCAAATTCCCTGAAGGAATGACGGATATCCGCCAGATCTTTAAAGAAGTCCAGGTGATCCTCCTCGATATTCAGGATGATTCCCACGGTGGGGAAGAAACTCAGAAAACTGTTGGTGTACTCGCAGGCCTCTGTGACAAAATATTCCGGGCCACCCACCCGGATATTGCCGCCGATACTCTTGTAGATACCGCCTATGGACAGCGTGGGATCAAGGTCTGCCTGAAGTAGAATCTCGCTGATCATAGAGGTGGTGGTGGTCTTGCCGTGAGTGCCGCTGACAGCCACGGCCGTGCGGTAATTCTGCATTAGCTGTCCCAGAAGTTCAGCCCGGGTCAGATGGGGAATGTTCTGTTCCATGGTGGCGATATACTCGGGATTATCCTCGCGGATAGCGCTGGTAAACACCACACAGTCGATATCGGGAGTGATATTCTGAGCCCGCTGTCCGTAGAGAACGCGGATGCCTTTTTGCTCCAACCGCTCTGTCAGCGGACTTTTGCTGCGGTCGGAACCGGATACCTGAAAACCCGCGTCCGCCAGAATCTCGGCAAGGCCGCTCATGCTAATGCCTCCGATACCTGCAAAATAGATGGAGACGGGATGTGAAAAATCAATTTTATACATAATGAATGTCCTTTCAGATTTCAGATATGTAATGTGACTATAATACACATTATATTATATACAGTAAGGTGCAAAAAAACAAATATTTATTCAAGGGATAAATATTGTGAAATTTATCTATAAAAAATGAAAAAAACAGAATTTTTTTGGTGATTTATATTCACTAAAATGGGAAAGTATGGTATAATGTGTCCATATTTAAGACGGAAAGCGGCCGAATGGCTTTGGCGACAGTAAAAGGCAGAAGGGGTGAAGACATGATTAAAAAAGAGATGATAGCCATGTTGTTGGCTGGCGGACAGGGGAGCCGTCTGGGTGTTTTGACATCCAAGGTGGCAAAGCCTGCGGTGGCATTTGGAGGAAAATATCGCATAATCGATTTTCCGCTGTCCAACTGCATTAATTCCGGTGTGGATACGGTAGGTGTGCTGACGCAGTATCAGCCGCTTCGGCTGAATACGCACATCGGTATCGGTATTCCCTGGGATTTGGACCGCAATATCGGTGGTGTGGCAGTGCTGCCGCCCTATGAGAAGAGCTCTAACAGCGAGTGGTACACAGGTACGGCAAACGCTATTTATCAGAATATGGAGTACATGGAGAGCTTTAATCCCGAGTATGTGTTGATTTTATCCGGCGACCATATTTATAAGATGGACTATCAGGTGATGCTGGATTTTCATAAGCAGAATGGAGCAGAGGTCACAATTGCGGTTATGCCCGTTCCCATGGAGGAAGCCAGCCGCTTCGGCATCATGATTGCCGACGAAAACAAACGCATCACGGAGTTTGAGGAGAAACCCGAGCATCCCAGAAGCAATCTGGCCAGCATGGGAATCTATATTTTTAACTGGAAGACTCTGCGGAATGCACTGATTGCCATGGCTGACCAGCCCGCGCTGGATTTTGGAAAACATGTAATTCCCTACTGTCATGAAAAAGGTTCACCCCTGTATGCATATGAATTTACCGGATATTGGAAGGATGTGGGAACTTTAAACTCCTATTGGGAGGCCAATATGGAGTTGATCGATATAGTGCCGGAGTTCAATCTCTATGAAGAATATTGGAAGATATATACCAAGAGTGAGATTCAGCCGCCTCAGTATTTTTCCTCGGACAGTGTAATCGAGCGCAGCATCGTGGGCGAGGGCACGAATATTTACGGCAAGGTTTACAATTCCGTCATCGGCTGTGGTGTGACGGTGGGCAAAGACGCCGTGGTGAGGGATTCCATCATTATGAATGAGACCGTCATCGGTGCGAACTGCGAGCTCAACAAGGCTATAGTGGCTGAGAACGTAACCATCGGTGACAGTGTGAAGCTCGGTGTAGGCGAGGAAGCTGAGAATGAGACAGCCCCTCATATCTATAATCACGGCATTGTGACTGTGGGGGAGAAGAGTGTGATTCCAGACGGCGTGGCGGTGGGCAAGAACTCTGTGATATCGGGCGTTACCAGCGCTTCCGATTATAAGGATTCATGTCTTGCCAGCGGAAAAACTTTGATTAAGGCAGGTGAACAGCAGTGAGAGCAATCGGAATTATTTTAGCAGGCGGCAACAATCACAGGATGAAGGAGCTGTCCCAGAAGCGTGCTATCTGCGCCATGCCTATCGCCGGCAGCTACAGAAGTATCGACTTCACTCTGAGCAATATGTCCAATTCTCATATTCAGAAGGTGGCAGTGTTTACGCAGTACAATGCCAGAAGTCTGAATGAGCATCTGAATTCTTCCAAGTGGTGGGATTTCGGACGAAAGCAGGGAGGACTGTTTGTATTTACGCCCGCCGTGACGGCGGACAACAGCAACTGGTACCGTGGAACCGCGGATGCCATTTTTCAGAATCTGCACTTTTTGAAAAACAGCCATGAGCCCTATGTGGTCATTGCCTCCGGCGATGGAGTCTATAAACTGGATTTCAATAAGGTTCTGGAGTATCACATCGAGAAAAAGGCGGATATTACTGTAGTCTGTCGAGATATGGAACCCGGCTTTAATGTGGAGCGTTTTGGGACGATCCGTATGAATGAAGAGAGCCGCATTGAGGAGCTTGAGGAGAAGCCGATTCAGGCGAAGACCAATACCATATCCTGTGGTATCTATGTCATCCGCAGACGTCTCCTGATTGAGATGATGGAGAAATGTGCGGAGGAGGATCGATATGATTTTGTGCGGGATGTCCTGATCCGCTACAAGGATCTGAAGCGGATTTACGGCTACAAGATGAAGGATTACTGGCGGAACATCGCCTCTATTGAAGATTATTATGCAACCAACATGGACTTTTTGAAGGCGGATGTGAGGGATTATTTCTTCAAGCAGTACCCGGATATTTATTCCAAGGTAGATGATCTGCCTCCCGCTAAGTACAATGTGGGAGCCAGGATTCAGAACAGCCTGATTTCCAGTGGTTGTATCGTCAACGGTGTGGTGGAGAATTCCGTTATCTTCAAAAAGAGTTATATCGGCAACAATTGTGTGATTAAGAATTCTATTATTTTAAATGATGTCTATATCGGCGACAACTCATACATAGAAAACTGTATTGTGGAAAGCCGGGATACTATCCGCGCCGATTCCCGTTTTGTGGGCGAGGACGGTATCAGAATCGTGTTGGAACGTAATGAGAGGTATATGTTGTAGAGGGGTTTCTTGTTGATTGTTAATGGATGGTTGATGAGATAAGGGGGAAAACGTATGCAGATTACAGATGTACGCGTTCGTAAAATTACCAAGGACGGTAAGATGAAAGCCATTGTGTCCATCACGCTGGACGATGAGTTCGTGGTGCATGACATTAAGGTGATCGAGGGAGACAAGGGATTGTTTATCGCGATGCCCAGCAAGAAGGCCTCGGACGGGGAGTTCCGGGATATTGCACATCCCATCAATTCCGCTGCCAGGGCGCATATCCAGAGCACGATTCTGGACGCCTATGAGAAGGCTCTGGACGAGCCGGAAGAAGAGCAGCCGATGTAAGCAGTACAAAATGATTCAGGGGGCCGTCAGGCTCCCTTTTTTTGATTTGATAAGAGGAACAAAATGCGGTATAATATCAAAAGCATTGGAAAATATTGTATCCAGACGGGAAGGAATCACCATGTTTTTGATTGTAGGATTGGGTAATCCGGGCAGGGAATACCAGAATACCAGGCATAATATAGGCTTTGACGTCATAGACAAATTAGCGGAGGCAGAGGGAATCGACGTCCTGGAGAAGAAGCATAAGGCCATCATAGGAAAAGGTTATGTGGCAGGGCAGAAATGTGTGTTGGCAAAGCCTGTCACTTATATGAATCTGAGCGGCGAGAGCGTTAGGGAATTGGCGGACTATTATAAGATAGACGATTCGTCGGAGCTCATCGTGATTTCCGACGATATCAGTCTGGATGTGGGGCAGATCCGGGTGCGCAAAAAGGGTAGTGCCGGCGGGCATAACGGTCTGAAAAGCATTATTGCCCATCTGGGACATGATGGTTTTATGCGGGTGAAAATGGGCGTGGGGGAGAAACCCCGGGGATGGGATCTGGCGGACTATGTGCTTGGGCATTTCTCGGGGCCGGAGCGGGAGCTTATGGACGACGCCTGTGAGCGGGCGGCGGAAGCTATCCGCATGATGGTGGCCGGGGAGACGGATGCGGCCATGAATCGATTCAACACCAGGAAGGAGGCATAGTATGCAGGCTTTGCTTGCGCCTTTGAAGGAGCTTGCGGAATATGGCTCCATGCGTGAGGTAATCGAAAAGCAGTCTGAGAGCGCGAAACAGGATGCCGGCGGGCAGCCGCGGAACAGAATTATGGCGTTGACGGGCTGTGTGGATGCACAGAAGCTTCATATGATATACGGACTCAGCGATGGCCTTCGTTGTAAGGTCATCGTTACTTACAGTGATATAAAGGCAAAAGAGCTGTATGAGGAATATAAATTTTATGACAGAAATGTCACATTATATCCGGCCAAGGATTTAATCTTTTTCCAGGCGGATATCCATGGAAATCAGCTCGTCAGGGAGCGTATCTGTACATTGCGCAGGCTCATGGAGAGAAAGCCTTTGACCATTATCACCACCTATGCCGCGCTGATGACTCCCCAGGTGCTCTGGGACAGGGAGAGGGATGTGATTCGGGTGAGCCGCGGCGGCAGTCTGAATGAGAGTGAGCTCGCAAGGCAGCTGGTGGCCATGGGTTACGAAAAATGTTATCAGGTGGAGAGCCCGGGTCAGTTTTCTGTTCGGGGAGGCATTGTGGATGTGTTTGACCTGACGGAGGAAAATCCCTATCGCATAGAGCTCTGGGGGGATGAGGTGGACTCTGTCAGAAGCTTTGATATCCTGAGTCAGCGCTCCATCGAGAAGCTGGAGAGTATCAGCATCTATCCCGCCACGGAGTTTGTGATGTCCGACGAGCGCATGCGTGCGGGACTGGCAAAGCTTGAGCGTGAGGCTGCAGAGCGCGAGCAATATTTCCGGGAGAGACATCAGCCCGAGGAGGCTCACCGTATTGCGGGCCAGATCAGAGAGCTCAGAGAGCAGCTTGTGGAGTTTCAGAACAAAGTAAATCTGGAGAGTTATCTTCCGTATTTTTATGAGGAGCAGGTGACTCTGCCGGAGATACTGCAGAGTCTTGGAATGCCACCGGTGTTTTTTGTGGATGAGCCTGCCCGGGTGAGGGAACAGGCGGACGCGGTGGAAGCGGAGTTTCGGGAGAGCATGGAACAGCGCGTCCTGAAGGGATATATTCTGCCCGGACAGATGCACATTCTTTACAGCGGAGAGCAGGTGGCGGCGGGGCTGCAGAGCGGGACTGTGGTGACGCTGGCCACTCTGGACGGCTCCTCTGGATTTTTCAGGCCGGATCAGAAGTATGACATTAGTGTCAGAAGCGTCGCGCCCTACAACAACAGCTTCGAAGCTTTGGTGAAAGACTTAAAATATTATCGGAAGAAGGGATATCGGGTGCTTCTGCTGTCCGGTTCCCGCACCCGGGCAAAACGTCTTGCGGAAGACCTGCGGGATCAGGAACTGGTCTCGATTTATACGGAGGATCCCATGCGGGAGGTGCAGGCCGGAGAGATCGTGACCTGTTACGGACATGTGAGCAAGGGGTTTGAATATCCTTTGTTGAAATTCGTGGTGCTGTCTGAGACGGACATTTTCGGCGCGGAGAAAAAGAAGAAAAAGAAGCGCAAGATCTATCAAGGCCAGAAAATCAATGATTTTAATGAATTGAAGGTGGGGGACTATGTGGTCCACGAGAGTCACGGGATTGGTATCTACCGGGGTATCGAGAAGGTGGAGATGGAGCATGTGGTCAAGGACTACATCAAGATAGAATACCGGGACGGCGGCAATCTCTATGTGCTGGCCACCGGGCTGGATGTGATTCAAAAATACGGCTCCGCCGACGCAAAAAAGCCAAAGCTGAACAAGCTGGGCAGCAAGGAGTGGGAGAGCACCAAGACCAAGGTCCGCTCGGCGGTGAACGAGATTGCCAGGGATCTGGTGGAGCTTTATGCGGTGAGACAGCAGTCGGAGGGGTATCAGTACGGTAAGGACACCATATGGCAGCGGGAGTTTGAGGAGATGTTTCCTTTTGAGGAGACGGAGGATCAGCTGGCGGCCATCGCCGACATCAAGTCGGACATGGAGAGCCGCAAGATTATGGATCGGCTGATCTGCGGAGATGTGGGCTACGGCAAGACGGAGCTTGCAATCCGGGCGGCCTTCAAGGCGGTGCAGGAGGGCAGGCAGGTGGTCTATCTGGCGCCTACCACCATTTTGGCGGGGCAGCATTATAACACCTTCACCCAGCGCATGAAGGATTTTCCGGTGCGCGTCGATCTGCTCAGCCGTTTCCGCTCTCCTGCAGAGCAGAAAAAGACGGTGAAAGATTTGCAGAAGGGACTGGTGGACATCGTCATCGGCACGCATCGGGTTTTGTCTGCGGATGTGCAGTTTAAGGATCTGGGACTTCTGGTGGTGGATGAGGAGCAGCGCTTCGGTGTGGCTCACAAGGAGAAAATCAAGAAGCTGAAGGAGAATGTGGACGTGCTGACTTTGACGGCGACGCCCATTCCCCGCACTCTGCATATGAGTCTTGTGGGCATTCGCGATATGAGCGTGCTGGAGGAGGCGCCGGGGGATCGGCAGCCCATTCAGACCTTTGTGTGCGAGTACAATGAGGTGATGGTGCGGGAGGCCATCTCCCGGGAGCTTGCCCGGGACGGACAGGTATATTATGTATATAACCGGGTCAATAATATTGCTGACATGACGGCGAAAATCGCCGCGCTGATACCGGAGGCGACAGTGGCCTTTGCCCATGGGCAGATGAAGGAGCAGGAGCTGGAGCGCATCATGTATGACTTTGTCAACGGCGATATCGATGTGCTGGTGACCACAACCATCATCGAGACGGGGCTTGACATTCCCAATGTGAACACCATGATCATTCATGATTCCGACAATATGGGCCTGTCCCAGCTCTATCAGCTGCGGGGGCGCGTGGGGCGTTCCAACCGCACAGCGTATGCCTTTCTCATGTATAAGCGGGATAAGATGCTCAAGGAAGTGGCGGAGAAGCGACTGGAGGCCATCCGCGAATTTACGGATCTGGGGAGCGGTTTCAAGATCGCCATGCGGGATCTGGAGATTCGCGGCGCGGGCAATCTGCTCGGAATGAGGCAGCACGGGCATATGGAGGCCGTTGGTTATGATCTGTACTGCAAGATGCTGAACGAGGCGGTGCTGCGCTTAAAAGGCGGTGCGGAAGGGCCGGGGGGAGATTCCTTTACCACGGTCATCGATCTGGATGTGGATGCGTTCATTCCGCCCACTTATATCGTGAACGAGGTGCAGAAGCTGGATATCTACAAGCGTATTGCCGGAATTGAGAACGAGAAAGAACGGGACGATATGCGGGATGAACTTCTGGACCGTTTCGGCGAGGTGCCGGGCTCCGTGGACAATCTGCTGGCTGTGGCATTGATCCGCGTGGCGGCGCAGAAGCTGTTTCTCACGGAAGTGAAGAGTAAGAGCGATCGGATTCTCTTTATTTTTAAGCCTGATGCGGATGTGAATCCCGCGGGAATCCCGGCCCTCTTGGAGCGCGCGGGCGAGGACTTGACATTCACCGCCTACGGCAATCCCTTTTTTGCCTATAAATACAAGAAAACAGGGCTTTTGGAGAAGGATGCGGAGCTTTTGCTGGAGCGCACGCAGAGATTGCTGGCGTGGATGATGGAATTATTGAGGTAATTTTATTGGACTATATATCTGATATCTTGTTGTCAGAACAAAACAGACAGTAGGAGGTATCAGATATGAAAGGATATATGACGGCAAGCGGTTATATGGGTCTTGTGGAGGGCAGATATATTTTATTTGCCAGCGAGGAGGACTATCGTGAGTTTTTGGAAGCGGCATAATTATCTTTTAGTCGTGATTTTATTGCTGGGGGCGGCCCTGCGGCTTGTCTGTCTGGGCTCCATGCCCGGCGGCATGCATCAGGATGAGAGTTTTGTGGCATGGAATGCATTTACCATCTTTCATGAGGGCATGGATTCCGCAGGGCATGTGATGCCGGTCTACATGGCGGACTGGGGGGACGGGCACAGCGCCCTCTATGTGTGGCTGACTTTGCCCTTTGTGGCGCTCTGGGGCGGGCATGTGACGCCGCTTTGCAGCCGGCTGCCGCAGGCTTTGGTGGGAATCTTCACAATTGCGGCGGTCTATGGAATCACAGGGCGCATATTGGGCAAAAGGGCTGCTCTCTGGACAAGCTTTCTGCTGGCAGTCTGTCCGTGGCATATCATGATGTGCAGATGGGGGTTGGATGCGAATCTGGCGCCCGGCTTTTTGATGTTCGGACTCTATTTCTTTATACGGGGAGTGGAGGAGGCGAAAGCTTCCGCGAAGGGAAAGTTTTTATTGTTGTCTGCGCTGTTTTACGGATTGACACTGTATGCCTACGCGGTGATCTGGCCTGTGGTACCGCTGCTTTTGCTATGTCAGATTATTTATGGAATATGGCACAAAAAGCTTCGGATAGACGGATGGAGTCTTGCTTCTGCGGGGCTGCTTTTTGTCATGGCTTTGCCGCTCCTGCTGTTTATTCTGGTAAATTCCGG
>JAIDDH010000072.1:55542-76847 GCA_029055435.1 Acetatifactor sp. | reverse complement strand
ATATTATGGAGGCTCTGCCCTCTGGCAGTCCAGAGCCTCCATAATATCATCGATGACAGCCATAAAGCCGATGGCAGGCGCTTCCTTTCCAAACTGATGCAGCAGATTGTCGTATCTGCCGCCCTTTACCACTGCGTCTCCTACGCCGTAGGTATAGGCCTTGAAAATTACGCCGGTATAATAATTGTACTTGCTGAGCATGCCGAGGTCAAAGGAAACATATTCCTCCACACCATAGAGCTTTAAAACCTCGTAGAGCTGTTCCAGCCTGTCGATGGCAGCCAGCGAGCGCTCATTATGTACAAGCTTTCTCGCCTCACCCAGAGAGGTCATGCTGACAAACATATCCGCAACCTTCAACAGCACGCTGCGATATGGTTCCTGCACGTTTCTCTCCTCCAAAAGCTCCTGTGCGGCGAAGAAATTCTTGCCCGAGATACAGCTACGCAGATCATACTCCGTCTCCTCGTCCAGCCCGGCCTCCTGACACAGCCCCTTAAAATACTCAACCTGTCCGATAGCCACCTGAAATCGTTTGAGTCCTGTATTTTTCAACGCCTCGATTACAAGACTGATCATCTCTGCGTCCGCCTCAACAGAGGCGTCATTGATCAGCTCCGCTCCCATCTGGGTCACTTCCTTTAACTTTCCCTGTAGATTAGATGTGTTGGTGAAGGTATTTCCCATATAACCGAAGCGGATGGGGTCCTGATCTTCCATAAAATACTTGGCGGCGCAGCGGGCCATAGAAGGTGTAAAATCAGGGCGCAGCACCAGAGTGTTGCCCTCCTTGTCAAAGAATTTATACAATTCCTTGCTGGGCGTAGTCCCGATTTCCCGGGAGAACACATCAAAATATTCGAAGGTGGGAGTCTGAATATCCTCAAAGCCGTAGGAGAAAATAATCTCATGTATCTTCTGCTCCACCTGTAGCTTCCTCGCATATTCCTTTCCGTAAATATCACGCACCCCCTCGGGGGTATGCAGTAATTTTTTGCTCATGTAACAACCGTCCTTTATATTCAGTATGTTGGATAGACACGTCACTTTAGCGAATTAACGCGCTACCATGGCATTGAATTAGAGAAATAAATCATTCTGTAGTATACAGAAAAAAGGCAGTGCTGTCAAGCCTGTCATTCTCCAGATCCCGAAAAGCAATCTGTCACTATTATAGCAAAATCAATATAGAATTGCAAATTTAGGAACCGTTGATTCGTTCTTGCTGATTTTTAGTTATATTATAATTAACTCTTGCAGAATACAGATATTACAATTATAATAATCACACAGGCGGAATTTAAAATGTGCCATGAGACAGGAGAATCTATGGCACAACAAAAGAGATTTCAGGATTTAAATTTGGCGGATGCCTATCTGTTTGCCGCCGCTTTAGAGGACGCGGAGACCTGCCGGTTGACACTCGAGATACTGCTTGGCAGGAAAGTCAGCCATGTCACCGTCCATGCGGAATACACTGTACTGTTCAGCAAAAATTATCACAGCATCCGGCTGGATATCTATGCTAGGGACGATGAATGCAGCGACTACAATGTGGAAATGCAGGGCGAAAACGCAGGGAATCTTCCCAAGCGCAGCCGCTATCATCAGGCGCAGATGGATGTGATGAGCCTGCCGTCGGGAAGCGATTTCAACGAGCTGAAACCCAATTATGTGGTGTTTATATGTCGTTTTGATCCCTTTGGAGACGGCCTCTACCGCTACACTTTCACCAACCGATGTGCGGAAAATGGATTGGAATTAGGCGACGGCACTATCAAAATCTTTCTGAACACCAAAGGGAAAAATACCGCGGATGTTCCGAAGGAGTTGGTACATTTTCTGGAGTATGTGGAAAACAGCACAGCGGAATGCGCAGACAAGCAGGATGATGACCGCATTCGTCACATCCACAAACGGGTAACAGTTGTCAAAGAAAGTCAGAAATGGGAGCGAAAGTATATGACATTTGGAGAATTGTTAGATAAGGAACATCGAGAAGGACGTCAAGAAGGATTGCAGGAAGGACTTCAAAGAGGTATCCTGCTCACGCAGAAAATGCTGGAGGCCGGTGAAGCCGACAAAATTTCCATGCTTTCAGACGAGAACTTCTCTGAGAAAATGTGCCATAAATATGGTATAATGTCTGAATCGAACTAATAATCTAACTCTATTGGTTTCTATTCGTCATACTATCTTATATCCCTTATGATTTTTCTACAAATCATGTCTATTGCAATATTTCTATCATTTCAACAACAATTTCAGCAACAAACACACATTCAACAGCATGGCACTGAAATTCCGCCTGTAATGATTCAGCTATTCTCTGTCCTCCAAATCCTTCTGCAGGGCATCCAGATAAGGCACTAGAATTCCATGCTTTGCAGGCAGTATATAATCGGGATTGAGTTCGTCAAAGTGAAAGCTCTTACGTCCTCCGGCTTTGGCTCTCTGCCAGAACAAATCCAGCATCTCAAAGGGCAGATAATAGAGTAAATCTTTATGTGTATAATAAATCAGGAAAAAGGCGATGCCTCCCTGTTTTTCAAATCTGCGCATAAATTCCACCTGATGCTCATGAATATTCTGCAACGCAAAGGTATCCACTGCGCATTCCTTGGCGTCAAAGCATACCGGAATTCCCTGTACAGCGCCGATATAATCCACGGTACTCTTTTTCTCAAAATAAGCAAGTGTGATATGTTTAGACTCTTTATCGATTTTGATGGGGGTGATGGGAGTTGGAATCTTCTGTATCAGAGCCAGTCCGGCCTCCATATATTTTTCATTGGTGCGGTTTACCATATCTTCCAAAGTAGAGCCCCGCAGTCCTCTGGATTTCCATGTTGCCATTTTTCTTCCACTCTGCCATATATATGACAGATTCCTTTGTCGATCAATATAATTTAATTCCTTTTTTCAGGCGATGGGCAGCCCCAGGCTTTTTGCCAATGTCTCAAACACTGCGGAATATGGGGCAATAATCTCCCGTCCCTCCAAGTCGGAGCATCCGGCGGATTGTTCCGGCGTCATGGGCATGACAATTCTATAGGCGTGCAGGAGCTGGTGCTCCAGGCCATACTGAGCCTTCAGCGCATCATTTACCTTTCGATCACCATATTTGTAATCTCCTATCAGCGGATGGCCGATACTTGCCAGATGCGCCCGTATCTGATGAGTTTTTCCGGTGATGAGCTCCACCTCCAACAAAGTATAATCATCAGTAGAGGCAAGCGGCCGACAAATGGTGCTGATTGCCGCGGTCTCTGCAGTCTGTTCCGGTAAACAATTTTGTGTGCATTTTTTTCCCAAATCCATAGTCAGAATCTTCACTTTATTGGTGCATGCATCCTTTTGCAGATATCCGTCCAATCGGACTTCCTCCCGCAGTTTTCCTACACAGATCGTCCTGTAAAATTTGGAGATACTTCTCTCTCGGATAGCCTCGCTCAGTGTCTGTGTACCGTGAAGCGTTTTGCCGCATAGCACCAGACCGCTGGTGTTGCGGTCCAGACGATTGCACACAGAGGGCTTAAAGGTGTGAAGTTCCCCGGCGGTAATTGCGTCGGTTTCCAGTAAATATCCGATCAGCCATTCATTCAGGCTTAAGTCAGAGTCTTTGGCCTTCTGTGACAAAACTCCTGCTGGCTTGTTTAGAATCACCCGATCCTTATCTTCATATATGACAGAGATGCCCTCAAGTTGTCTATAAGCCTTAAGATACTCGCTCTCGCCGGACTGGCCCGAGAACTTCAGGAAGGTCTCATCTGCAAAAAACATCCGCACCACATCTCCCTGCTGAAGCAGTTCTCTTCCCTCTGCCCGCTTTCCATTCAGAGTGATATTCTTCTTGCGCAGCATTTTGTATAAAAAGCTGTTTTGCGCCTCTGGCAGGCATTTATGCAAAAACTTGTCCAATCGCTGTCCGGCCTGATTAGTGCCGACGGTCATCTCCTGCATCTCATTTCCTCTCGTTTCAGGCAATCCTATTCTCTATAAAGATACACTGTTTAAAGTATTCAGGATTCCCGCAGTATTGCGCTCCTCTGTGTCCAGCTCCTTCAGTTGCTCCAGTCGTGCCGTATATTTGTGGATATCGCTGAAAATCTTCACGGACACGTCCTTGAAACCATCCTTTTTCAGGATATCGGTGATATGTTTGTTAAATGTCTGTTCGTCAAATGCAGCATCCTGTGTATAACCGCAGAGGGTATTGCCCTTCACCGTAATGTGGGCCACCTGAAAATTTTTGTCATAGGAGGTGAAAATCCGGTCGTAGAGTCCGCAAAGCCCTTCCATATGCGCTTCAATCTCGTCGGTGTGCTCCGGGCTGCAGCCCTTGTAGCGCAGAAACATAAAGGCATCGATGGCGCTCTTGCAGGCGGGCAGGCAGCCCAGCACAGCCACAATGGTCAACAGATTCAGGCGATCTCCCGTCGCCACGATTCCAGCGATAAACAGGCTTAAGGAGATGGCAAAATACAAAACAGTGCGGGCCAGCTCATAGCGCCCCTGCACCCTCAGATAATCTTTTGTACCTTTATAGTCGTCATTCAAAAACAGTCTGGAAAGCTTCATTTTATCTCATATCTCCATGTATCTGTATTGTAAGCCTGTATTTTAAATCTTCATTTTCTGCATGCATTTCAGCGCCAGATGATGAGGCACTATTTTGGCCAGCACTTCCACTCCTTTAATGGGCAGACTGTACACAGACATGGTCCGCCTGTGCAGAGAATCCCGCAGCGCCTTTTCCACCACCTTGTCCGGCTGTACCATGGTGTATTTTTTGATGGCAAGAGTTCTGCCGGTTTGTTCCGCGATATCAAAAAAAGGTGTGTCTACAGGTCCCGGGCAGACGCTGGTCACATAGATGCCTCTCTCCCGCAGCTCTTCCCCCAGTGCCTGAGAAAACCGAAGCACATAAGCTTTACTGGCTGCATAGACTGCAAAATCCGTCTGAGGCATAAATGCGGCGCTGGACGCCAGCTGGATAATACGGCTTCCCCGTCTCATATAAGGAATCATGCGATGGGTGATATTGGTGAGGGCCTCGCAGTTTAAACGGATCATTCCGGTCTCCGATTTTCTGTTTTGTTCCGCAAAAGCCCCCATAATACCATAGCCTGCGCAATTGATCAGCATGCGTACTTTGGCATTGCTTTTTTTGACCGCAGTCTCCAGCCGCTCCAGCTGCATATTACTGGTCACATCTATGGCAAAAATACGGCTTTTGTGGCGCATGCCGTCAGCCAGTTCCGTGAGTTTATCCCGGCTTCTCGCCACCAGCCAGAACTGATCGATGGAATCAAAGGATCGATCCATACGGCGCACAAATTCCCGGCCAATCCCGGAGGAGGCTCCGGTGATAATTACAATATTCATTGATACTCTCCTTTTCGATTATATTGTTTGATTTTTTGCTTTAATTTCCCCTTTATCCTTTTTTCTTATGCGTATTTCGTATGGTTCTTTTCTTCTGCCGTGCAGTATTCTTTCCGGCGGAATTTTTCTGCTCGGACTTTTTCTGTCTTACATTTCCGGCATTTTTCTGCTCTGCCGCCAGTTTCCGGGGACGTATGAGGCATTTTTTGTCGAAGCCGATCAAATCTTCCCTGTGAGCCCGTGTCAGCGCCTCGTATACCAAATCATAGTTTTTGGGATTGCGGTACTGGATCAGCGCACGCTGCATGGCTTTTTCATGAGGATTGCGGCACACATACACAGGTTTCATGTCTCTGGGGTCAAGCCCTGTGTAGTACATTACCGTGGACAGCGTGGATGGCGTGGGATAAAAGTCCTGTACCTGCTCGGGCATATAGCCCAGATCACGCAGATATTCCGCCAGCGCGATGGCTTCCTTCAGTGTGGAGCCGGGGTGGGACGACATGAGATACGGCACCAGGAACTGATTTTTTCCGAGCTTCTCATTCAGTTTTTTGTATTTTGCCGTAAAGCGCTCATAGACTGCGTTCTCCGGCTTACCCATGCGGCATAAAACCGCGTCCGAAATATGTTCCGGCGCGACCTTCAGCTGTCCGCTGACATGGTGTTCTACCAGCTCCCGGAAAAAGGTGTCGTCTGAGTCCGCCAGAAGGTAATCAAAGCGGATGCCGGAGCGGATAAAGACCTTTTTTACGCCGGGAAGCGCCCGAAGTGCCCGCAAAAGCTTCAGATAATCGGAATGATCCGCCTTGAGATTGGGACAGGGCCTGGGGTACAGGCATTGTCTATGACGGCACACTCCTTTGGTAAGCTGCTTCTCGCAGGAAGGATGCCTGAAATTGGCTGTGGGACCACCCACATCATGGATGTAGCCTTTAAAATCAGATTCCTTTGTAAGCAGCCGGGCTTCCTCCAGAATAGACTCATGGCTTCGCACCTGGACGGTGCGCCCTTGATGAAATGTCAGGGCACAGAAGCTGCAGCCCCCGAAACAACCGCGGTTACTGATCAGCGAATATTTGATCTCCGCGATGGCAGGTACGCCGCCCTGCTCCTCATAAGAGGGATGCCATGTGCGCATGTAAGGCAGCGCATACACGGCGTCCATTTCCTCTGTGGTGAGGGGAGGCTGGGGGGGATTTTGCACCACATATGTCCCGCCCGAATAGGGCTCAATCAAGGGCCTTCCCGTGCAGGCATCCGTGTTTTCGTACTGTATCATAAAACTTTTGGCATAGAGGGTCTTGTCCGACTTCATCTCATCGTAGGAAGGCAGCATGACTCCCTGATAAATGCCTGATATATCTTTCGTCTTATAGACCGTGCCCGGAATAAAACAGATATCCCTCACGGCGATCCCGGAGGCAAGGGCGTCTGCAATCTCCAGAATGGATTTCTCCCCCATGCCATAGGACAGAATATCCGCCTGACTGTCCAGAAGAATGGAACGCTTAAAGCTGTCCGACCAGTAATCATAATGGGCCATGCGCCGCAAGCTGGCCTCAATGCCGCCGATGACAATGGGCACATCCCGATAGTTTTTGCGGATGAGATTGCCATAGACCACTGTGGCATGATCAGGGCGTTTTCCCATCACTCCACCCGGCGTGTAGGCATCCGTGGACCGCCTTTTTTTCGAGACAGAATAATGATTCACCATACTGTCCATATTGCCGCCTGAAATCAGAAAGGCAAGCCTTGGTCTGCCAAGAATCGTGACGCTCTTCTCATCCTTCCAGTCGGGCTGTGCGATGATGCCCACACTGTAGCCGTGAGACTCCAGTACACGGCTGATGATGGCATGCCCGAAGGAGGGATGATCCACATAGGCGTCCCCTGTCACATAGACAAAATCCAGTTGTTCGATTCCGCGCTCTGCCATATCAGCGGCGCTGACAGGCAGAAATCCCGCATTGTTCAAAGCCATGTACTCCTTTATCCGTTTATAAGCTGCTCATATGCTTTTATATCCTGTTTTCACAAAACAATCTCCGTGTAGTCCGCAATGTAATAATCGGCCAGATTCTGCTTCTGTATGCGAATGTCTGCGGAATAAGCGTCCTCCACAGCGCAAATCTTCATACCCGCATTTTTACCCGCCATGATACCTGGAATAATATCCTCGAACACCAGACAATGTTCCGGGCGCACTCCCAGTTTTTCCGCCACGGCCAGATAAATGTCCGGGGCGGGTTTTCCCCTTGTGATCTCGCAGCCGGTGAGAGTACAGGTGAAATAATCGTGCAGACCATGTACCTGCGAAATATTATCCAGAAGTTTTCTGGAATTGCTGGTGGCGATGCCAAGCTTGATCCCTCTGCCTTTGCAGGCGTCCAGAAAGGTTTTCACTCCCGGCTTCAGGCGAACTTCCCGCTCATACTTATCCCATGCCATGGAATTCCAGCTCTCTTTGATTTGTTCCAGAGAGTCCGGAATGGCAAAGCGTTCTTTAAAATAAACGGCCACCTCGTCAAAGCTCATGCCCTCAATGTCTGCCTGCAGCCTGTCGGGAATCGGAATATCATATTTTCCCAGATACTCCACATCGATATCATGCCATATCCACATGGAATCCACCAGAGTGCCGTCCAAATCAAAAATCACGGCTTCAATATCATCCAGAACGGGAGGCTGGATGGAAGGCCGGGACTGCAGGGCCAGTATTTCTTCCTCTGTCAGCGCCCTAGCATCCCCGGGGGAAAGTGTCTCGTCCAGAAGAAGCGGACCAAAGCCCACCCGCTTTAAGGCGAGAACCTCATTATGTACAGCCTGCAGCATGCGTTTCACCTGATGGAATTTGCCCTCATGGATGGTGAGCCGGATGAGCTTTGGCTCCAGGACCTCCACTGAGGCAGGCAGAGTCTTCCGCTTCTCCCCGATATCCACACCTGTCTCCAGAGCAAGAATATCTGTTTCGGTGAGCACTTCCGCTGTTTTCACCAGATAAGTCTTATTTACATGTTTGCCGGGAGCAAGCAATTCATGGGCCAAGGCTCCGTCATCCGTGAGCAGCAAAAGCCCTTCCGTGTCCTTGTCCAGACGGCCCACTGGCACAATTTCGCGCTTCCTGTCCTGCTCTGCAAGCACAGGACGCAGCAGATCAAGCACTGTTTTGTCAAGGCGGTCTCTGGTGGCGGACACCACCCCCTGAGGCTTATTCATCATATAGTAAACATGGGGCTGATAGCGCAGAAACTGTCCCCGACAGGTGATACGATCCGCCTGTTCGTCAATTTTCTGTTCCGGCGACATGGCGGGCGCGCCGTTTACAGTCACCTGACCCCTGCGGATCAGATTCTTCACCTCTGTGCGGCTTCCCATATTCAGTTGGCATAAAAATTTGTCCAGACGCATGTCTTATCCCTTCTGTATCATATATATAATCAACTGACGCTGTCCATGGAAATGTCTTATGCGCAAGAATCACAATATATCTGATCTGTTTTACACGGCTGCATTTTTGCTGCTCACCTTCTGCATCCTCACTAACTCCCGGCTGAGTCTCTATTATGCCTTCACAGGTCTGGAGCTTTGGTATCGCAACATGATCCCGACACTGATGCCCTTCATGATACTCTCCGGCACTCTGATCCGCATGGGGCTTACGGAGGGCTTCACCACATTGGTCTATCCTTTTGTCAAGCCACTGTTTCGCGTAAGCCGCAATGTGTGTTATGTGATGATTATGGGCTTTATGTGCGGGTTCCCCATGGGTGCAAAATGTGTGGCTGATCTGTATGAGCGCGGAAAACTGAGCCGGGATGAGGGAACTTATCTGCTGGCCTTCTGCAACAATATCGGACCGGTCTATTTTGTGAGCTTTGCGCTTCCTTTGATTGGCTGCAGCCGGATTGTCCCGTGTCTGGCGGGCATGTACGGTATTCCGCTTCTATATGGTTTTGTGCTGCGCTATACCCGCTATCGCAATCTGTATAATGCCGCTAACACACATGATTCACAGACCTCTGCAAATATATTTTCAGCTCCGGCTGCGCCGCCAAAATTCCTTGGCTCTCTGGACGAATCCATACGCGCCTCCTTCCAGAGTATGCTTATGCTGGGGGGATATATGGTGCTCTTTAATCTGTTGATGCTCCTGCCTCATCTGTTGTCCGGACAGACTCCGCAATGGATTGCACCGATTCTGGAGATTACGGGAGGCTTAAAGCTTCTGGGAGACCGAATGCCGCTTTATTCCCTGATTCTCCTGCCATTCGGCGGTTTTTCCTGCATCGCACAGACCTACACCTGCATCGGACATACCGATCTGTCCATCGGCGACTATGTACTGCACAAACTGATACTCACAGCGCTCACCGCGGGCTATTATCTTCTGTGTCTGCGATTCCATTTTTTGCGGTAATTGACAATCTGTGTGGTCAATACAATAAAAAATAATAAAATCACGAAGACAAGACAGAGTTTCAGGAAGGTCAGAACACCCACGCCGGTATCCTCCTCTTCCAGCTCGTCGGCCGTGGGCATAAAAGTGGTGGTCCCTATGGATTTGAGCGAGTGATCTATCGGTGCGGCAGCCGGAATGGCTTCCTGCGATTCTTCGCTCTCTTCCCCGGCGGGCTCTGTTTGTGCAACGGCCTGTTTAAATGCCTGTTCAAATGCCAGTACATTGCTGCGCTTGTATAAATCCGCCAGATTGTACGCCCGAACCGTAATATTGGGGCGGACGCCCTTTGGAATAGTCAGATCCAGTTGAAAGGTATCCGTGTATTCGCCAGTCAGCGCATTGCTCCCCGGCCAGCTCTCCAGTCTGGACCAAGTCTGGCCGTTATCGATGCTGTAATCGTAGTAAATCAGAGGGGTGTCATAATCGGCTGCCCGGACGGTGAGATGCACTTCTCCGGTGTCATAGTCGCATTCCCGCAGTTCTATCTCACAGACATCCGGGGCAGTTTTATCCATCAGGGTATACTGCACCAGACTATCCGCAGAGGCCTGCTGAAGCTTTGTGGGTTCCTCGCTGTAATCCACTCCAAGTGCACTGCTCTTGAGACCGAAATATTTTGCCACGGACAGAGCGTCTATCCTGCCGAACTCTGCAAATCCCTCCTCGTTCTGAATGTAGTCTGCATCCCGCTCCTCATCCACATAGCAATGTTCAATAATCACCGCGGGCACTGAGAGCGCTGCCGACTCACGGATGATACCGTAATAATCTGTTCCCTGGTCATTCATGCGGTTTTTCACACCTCGCAGGAAAAGGCCTTTCTCCTGCATGGCCTGCAGGTGCAGATAGCCGAACTGATACCCGTAGGCATTATAGGGCTTTTCGCAGGATATCCAGACCTCTGTGCCGTACATGCTGTGATTTTCTGAGGCATTGTAGTGTATGCTGAAGAGGAAATCCGCTTCCACCCCGGCGGCAAACTCAGCTCTTTCTTTCAGGGACATGTCCCGGTCGTCGGTATGGGTCATATAAACCTTTACGTTGTCATATTTTCCCAGCTCCTGATACATAGTCATCGCGGTTACCATAGTCATTTCTTTTTCGATGGTGTGTCCTGACTGGGTGCCCAGATTGCTTCCACCGTGTCCCGGATCGATCACGATGACAATCTCATCATCTTCCACAGGCTGTACCCTGTCAGCCGCACGGACAGACAAACCCGGCATGAGTATCCACATAAGCAGACAGACTGCAAGCAGAAATCCGCAGATTTTTTTGTTTTTTATTTTCATGTTTGAATCACTCCCATTATATTCCAACTGCTTCTGTAATCGCAAAAACCAGCTTTCACAAGCCGAAAACTGGTTTTTATGAATCTATTTTATTTTCCTCTGTCAGGAAATCACATCCGGCCCCTGGTCTGAATCGTCCAGAATAACAGTCTCCAAATCATCCACCGGATGCAGTTCTCTGCGATTGGACTGAATGATATCCCGATACTGGTTCATGGAACCCACAAGACTCTCATAATTGGTGGATGCGGACTGTGTGGTGGCCGTGATGATATTCTCCAGATGAATGAGCATATCGTCCATATACTGCACGGCAGCACTGCGCACCGCATTGGCTTCCATGATGGCGTTGTCCAGAATTTCCTGCGCCTGAGCGGTGGCCATGGTGACCACCTCGTTTGCCTGTGCATAGGCCTGCTGCATAATCTCATGCTCATTAATCAGCTCGTTGGTATGTACGGTAGCCTCATTTATCAATGCCTCAGCCTTGTCGCGGGCATCCTGCAGAATGGCTTCTTTATTGCTGATAATCTTCTGATACCGCTTGATCTCGTCGGGGGTCTTCATGCGAAGCTCCCGCAGCAGCTCATCTATCTCTTCCTTATTCACGATAATTTCTGTATTGGACATGAACTTGGGCTTACAGTTTTCGATGTATTCTTCCATTTCATCGATAAGCTGTTCGATTCTGCTACTCATTTACCTCTCCTTTATTAGCCTGGTTGTATTTTTCATACATCATTTCCGCTACAAAATCAGGAACACACTCGCTGATATCCCCGCCAAAGCTCGCAATCTCCTTCACGCTGGAAGAGCTCAGATACGCATATTCCAGACGTGCCGTAAGGAAAATAGTATCCAGCTTCCCCTTGGAAAGTTTGCTGTTTGTCTGGGCAATCTGCAATTCATACTCAAAATCCGTGATTGCGCGCAGTCCCCGCACTGAGATATGAAAATCATTTTCCGCCGCATAATTTATCAGCAGACCGCTGAAACTGTCCACTCTTACATTGGGAATATCTTTGGTCGCTTCCTTTAATATCTTAACACGTTCTTCCACAGAAAACAACGGTGTCTTTACTTTATTATTGAGCACGCTGACAGTCAATTCGTCAAAAGTCTGAGCAGCCCGCTTGATAATATCCAGATGTCCGTAAGTCATGGGGTCGAAGCTCCCCGGATAAACAGCTCTCTTCATTTCTGCTCCCATCTGTCCGCCTGTTTTTACAGACGCTTCTACAATTTGCGCAAAAACAGGTGCTTGTTTGTCTTGTATCGTTTTTCCTTTATGATTTCATAGCCAAAATCTTCCAGATAATCAAAGTCAGTGTGCAAATCCGCCTCCGTCACGATTAGGGTCTCTCTGGTCGCCCATGGGAGACTTCTCAACAGACCTAGCACACGTTTTTCATGTTCCTGACAATAGGGCGGGTCCATAAAAAGGATGTCCACCTGCTCCTCCCGAATGCCGGAGAGCGCCGCAAGCGCATCCTGCTTTATTACTATACCACGTTCCGCCAGTTTCGTAAATGCAAGATTTTGTTGAATACAGGCAACCGCCCGGGGCGCCTGTTCGATAAAGTATGCTTTTTTTGCGCCGCGGCTCAAGGCCTCGATGCCGATTCCGCCGCTGCCGCTGAACAAATCCACAAACACGCAGTCCGGCAAATCGGGCTGCAGAATATTAAATAATGTCTCCTTGATGCGGTCTGTGGTGGGGCGAGTATCCATGCCCTCGGGCGTCCTGAGCGGAAGGCTTCGGGCTGTGCCGGCAATCACTCTCATAAATATTCTCCAATCTGTAGATAGTTCACAGCGGTCAGGCGCGGACTTTCACGCCTTTTCCATCCCGCTTGCCCAGCTTTATATTGTTCAGCGAGAGATTTTTAGACTTATAGGGAATCGTAGTCTCCGTGAAATTTTGTGTGTAATAGACAGCCTCGAGACTGTCCCCGGAGTCAAGCTTCATGCCGCGGACTCCCACAGCTCCCTTTTTCTTCTCAGGAATCTCCTCCACGGAAAACCGCAGGAAATATCCGTTTCTGGACTGAAGCACAATATGCTTCTGGTCGTAAAGCGTGACAACGCTCAACACGGTATCGCCGTCGTTTAACTTGGTAGCCGCCACTGTACGCTTGGACACATCGAACTCTCCGCCGTCCACAATCTTCATCATGGACTGCGCGGTGACAAAAAGCACCTGTTTCAGATTCAGCTCGGACTGGCTGGTGACATAGACAAGCTGTTCCTTCTCTGTGCTGTAATTGCTCACATTGTCGATGGGGATGCCCTTGTCCCTGAATTTGCCAAAGGGAAGGTCTGTCACCTTGACGGTATGCATCTGTCCGGTATCTGTAAAGAGGCATATCCTGCCCGTATTCTTACAGGAGAACACAAATTTATTTTCAGTATCTGCCGCCTCTTTATTGCGCTCATAGGTGGCCAGATCGATGGTCTTGACATAGCCGAAGCGATCCATGAGGAACATGACCTCCATCTCCTCCAGCTCTTTCTCTTTGTAGACGGCCTCCTGACCGTTTTCAATGACAGTCCTGCGGGGGCGGCCGAATTCCTTTTTATAGCCGTCCAGCTCATTCATGATCACCTGAGCCATGGAATCCCTGCGCTCCAGAATATCCTCATAGCGATAGATATTGGCCATGGTCTCCTCATGCTCATTGATCAGGGCCTCCAGTTCCAAACCGATGAGCTTATACAGCCGCATTTCCAGAATGGCATTGGCCTGTCTCTCCGTGAAGCAAAGCTGAGTGGCCATGATTTTGGACTCTTTGGATTTGAACTTGATGCCATCCACCTTGCCCTCTACCAGACATGCTTTAGCCATATTGCGATCCTTGGAGCCTCTTAGTATCTCAATAATCAGGTCGATGACATTGCAGGCCTTGATCAGTCCCTCCTGCACCTCCCTGCGCTCCATCTCGCGGGCCAGCAGATTGGTGTATTTGCGTGTGGCAATCTCATACTGAAAATCCACATTGGCCTTGATGATCTGTCTGAGCCCCATAGTCTCCGGTCTGCCGTCCGAGATAGCTAACATATTGACACCGAAGGTATCCTCCAGACGGGTCTTCTTGTATAGCATATTCACAAAATTCTCAGCATCGGCATCCTTCCTGAGCTCAATGACGATGCGGATGCCCTCCTTGGAGGACTGGTTGGAAATGTCCACGATATCCTGCGTCTTCTTGGTCTCGGACAGAGCCGCCACATCTGAGAGGAATTTGGAGATATTTGCTCCCACCATGGTATATGGAATTTCCGTGATTACCACATTGGTCTTTCCGCCCTTTACATGCTCGTACTCCACCTTGCCGCGCAGCTTGATCTTGCCCACGCCGGTCTCGTATATCTCGGGAAGTTCATCCTTGTTGATGACAATTCCTCCGGTGGGGAAATCCGGTCCCTTCAGATAGCGAAGCAGCTCCCTGTCGGTGATGGCCTCATTCATCATATAGGCCTTGGTGGCGTCGATCACCTCTCCCAGATTGTGGGGAGGAATGCTGGTGGTCATACCCACGGCGATGCCCTCAGAGCCGTTTACCAGAAGATTGGGAATCCGCACGGGCAGCACGGAGGGCTCCTTCTCGGTCTCATCAAAGTTCGGGACAAAATCCACCACATCCTTGTCCAGATCCGCCAGAAAGGCCTCCTGTGTGATCTTCTGCAGCCGAGCCTCCGTATAACGCATGGCGGCGGCCCCGTCGCCCTCGATATTGCCGAAATTGCCATGACCGTCCACCAAGGGCATGCCTTTTTTGAAATCCTGTGTCATCACCACCAGCGCCTCATAGATGGAGCTGTCTCCGTGGGGATGGTATTTACCCATGGTATCTCCCACGATACGGGCGCTCTTTCTGTAGGGTCTGTCATAGCGTATGCCCAGTTCATGCATATCGTAGAGTGTCCTTCTCTGCACGGGCTTTAACCCGTCCCGCACATCCGGCAGAGCACGGGCTATAATCACGCTCATGGCATAATCGATAAAGGATTTCTGCATCTCCTCGGAATATTCGGTTCGTATGATTCTGTCATTCTCGTTCATAATTTTCCTCTTGCTGTTTTATTCTTATTGTTTTATTTGATTTTCTTACTTATTTCATTCAGCCTTTTTAAATATGTTTTCCGTTCTTTCTCTACGACATGGCTGTCGCATTCGTTTTCTTTAAGCGTTGTCATCCGCCGTCTAATGGCATTATTATATTCCTCTGCTGACCAATTTTCGCCAATCTTATTTGACACCATAAGTGTATAGGACACTATTGCATAGGCCGTGGAAGCGCCCAATGTCAGTCCATAAAACAGAATAAATAATATTTCATGTGTTGTCATCTATACTTCCTGCCTTTCCTTTACAAACCTATGTATTTTGCTTGACTTTGTGTACCGCATACCCTTTTTTAAACGAGAACTGAAATATCTGCCAAACAAAAGGCCGGGAATCAGAAACAGTAAATAGCTGAATATTGTGAATGCTATGGAATGACTCAACGGATGCTTCACAGTATCTCTCATTGAGAGGCAGCATATCACCGAAAATCCCGAAAACGGAATAGATAATATCAATGTCCAAAGGGCAAACAGTATTGTTGCCCGCAATTTTTTTACGGGGAGATTGCCTGCCAGCTTTCCAGTCTGACCGTTCACAAACATGGTATATGCTTCCCCATGATATCGGAAAGTCAGAAACCAGACTGGAAAAAGCGCATAGGATACTTTTTTGAGTGTTACCTCCGGCGATTTACTCTCAAGTAATTCTGATTCTATACCCTTTTTATAAAGTGCTTGTCTCATATCATAGTCAAAATATTCCTGAGCTCGGAGCACCGCCTTCCCCCACAACTGTTCTTTTCCCAGATCAAAACAGTCCGCATAAAAACCCGAGAGATATCCGGGCATAAAGGGCATCATTTCCTCCGAATAAAAGGGCTCCAGCGAATAAATCTCCTCATCCTCCAACACACGGGATGCAGCTATCCTCAAATCTTCAAATTTGCTGATTGCCTCTCTGAAATATCCTTTGTGTATCCGAGTGGCGCCTCCGAGTATTTTCATTTCCACCGTAAAATATTGTTTATCATAATAATCAATATCATACAGCCAAAAGGGTACATATATCCCGCGGAGGGTATCTATCTGAAAATTCTTGATTTCTTTGGGAATAAAGAATTTTTTCCGCAGATTGTATCTGATATTTAATGCCACTGCCTCCTTTTGAATTTTGAACGGAATGATATAGTCTGGCTTAAGCTGTTGGGAAACGCGGCTAAACACAACTGTGGGCTGTCCGCAATAGATGCAAAAGGTAGCAGTCTCCACATCGTTGATTATTACCTCGGCTCCACAGGCGGTACAGGTAAAAATATGGCATTGCATCTGTTCTGTATGCGCATCATCTGAATTCTCTTGAAAAGATGGCATATCCACAATGGGCTCATCCTCGGTTCCGGTTACTATTAACTCTTCCGGCCGAAAAGCACTATCACATCTGTCGCACACCAGACAGCCCCGGGACGGATCATAAGTCAGGGCAGCCGCACAATTAGGACATCTGTATATCATTTGTATATTCTCCTATTTATTTGCGCTTCAGGCTCTTCAGATAGTTTTTCTGTTCCGGCGTGATCCGATAACTCTCCACCGCCTTCTGTATGGCCTTGTTGTGTGTCCAGATATCCAGCCGGCAGTTTTCAATATATGGAAGCACTGCGGCATACTGCTTTGCCAGCGCCGTGGCAAAATACCATGCGCGCATCATATTGATGTAGTATTCCTCGGACTCTATATCTGCCACCATATCAAGATAAATCTCTTCAAAATCTTCATCCAGGGAATGCCGCATGAGCATGCCGATGGCAAATCGAACCATATAGGTGTGCTCCGAGTCCAGCCATATCCTGATCTGAGCGAGCAGTCGGTCTTTATTCTTACCCAGCACTTTGGGCGACATCATATCACAGGTAGCCCAGTTGTCCACATGAGGCAGGAATACATTCAGGGCATCTATACATGCATCATAGTCCTTTATTTGCTCAATAAAAAATCCATGCAGATTATTTTCCTCATAATAATGATGCGGAAGCTCTGCCATAAAGGCGTCGGTCTCTCCCATCTTCCAGAGCTTTTTGGAAAGCTTTCTGAGCTCCGGCGTCCGCACCCCGATGATCAAATCCGGAGCCACCGTGGGCATCAGTTTAGCATGGAAATTCCTGTATTCGGTATCCTGCAGCGCAAAAAGCTGCTCTCTGATAAATTCCGTCGTCATATCAAAATCTCCGTAGTAATTTCTCAATAATACTCATGGCGCTCCTGTATTTCCCGCCATTTTGCAGTGCTGATAAAAGCCGCCCTGCAGGCGTTTCCCGTGAATACGAGCTCCCATCTCATGCGCTGCCAAAAGTTCATGCCCTGTGTGGCACGTTTCTTGAGCCTGAGCGTTCTGATCTCCCCCAGAACCACCCAGACACACATAATCAAAATGCTGATTCCAAGATAAAAATCCACCAGATCATACGTCCCCCGGCCCGCAATATAAACATAATCCAGAGTATATCTGCCCAGGAGCACATTGATCAGGCGGACTATGGTAGCCGCTATCGCCAAATCCTCACACATGCTCCAATTTTTGCTCATCCCGAGCATCAGGCTGATAAAATCTGTAAACCGGGTCAGAAACCAGAGCAGAAACAAGGTGCATACATGCTCCACAAAAAGGATATCCGGCCGGTATCCGAGCTTTAACCGCCCGTGCAGCCAGGAACCGCTGCGATTATATACGGGAGCAAAGGCCAGAGAATCACCGCCGATGTAAACTTCCTCCACTCCCTCCCCGTAGATGAATACGATACATGCAGCAACAGCGAGAGCCAATAGTGTAAAGAACGCAATAAAACAAATGCGTCCTCCTATCCGCCGTGTAGCATTTTGATTTCTTTCGTTGTGCATCCTGCGCTCCTCCAAGACTGTTAAATATCCAGCTCTGCATCCTGCGCGTGAGCATAGATAAACGCTCTGCGGGGCGGGACCTCCGTGCCCATAAGGAGCTCTGTCATCTCGCTGGCCATGCGGGCGTCCTCAATTTCCACTCTCTTTAACAATCTGCGCTCGGGGTCCAGCGTGGTCTCCCACAGTTGGGAGGCATCCATCTCTCCCAGACCTTTGTAGCGTTGCAATGTAAAAGAACCCTTGTGAGTCTTTCGATATCGCTCCAGAGCCTTGTCGTCGTAGAGATATTTTTCCTCGCCTTTTGCAGGCATGGCTTTATACAGGGGCGGCATGGCGATATACACATGTCCCTCGAAAATAAGCTCCGGCATAAAACGATAGAAAAAAGTCAGCAAAAGATTGGAGATGTGAGCGCCGTCCACATCCGCATCCGTCATGATGATGATCTTGTCATAGCGCAGCTTGGAAATATCAAAATCATTGCCATATCCTTCTGAGAATCCGCATCCGAAGGCATTGATCATTGTCTTGATTTCCGCGCTGGCAAGTACCTTGTCAATACTAGCTTTCTCCACATTCAGAATCTTTCCGCGGATGGGCAGAATCGCCTGATAGTTACGGTCTCTTGCGGTTTTGGCACTGCCTCCGGCAGAGTCTCCCTCGACGATGAAAATCTCACATTTTGAAGCGTCTCTGGATATGCAATTGGCCAGCTTCCCGTTAGAATCAAAGGAGAATTTCTGCTTGGACAGCATATTGGTCCGGGCTTTCTCCTCCGCTTTTCTGATTTTGGCGGCCTTCTCGGCACAGCCGATGACTGCCTTTAAAGTCTCCAGATTGCGGTCAAAAAACCGCACAATCTCCTCTCCGGTAATCTTGCTCACCACCTTGGCGGCATCCTGATTGTCCAGCTTTGTCTTGGTCTGCCCCTCAAATCTGGGATCGGGATGTTTGATGGAGATAACCGCCGTCATGCCGTTTCTCACATCCGCGCCGGTGAAGTTTATATCCTTCTCCTTCAGCACATTCAGCTCTCTGGCGTAAGTGTTGATGACATTGGTAAACATGGTTTTAAAGCCCGTCAGATGTGTGCCGCCCTCGGAATTGTAAATATTGTTGCAAAATCCCAGCACATTCTCATGGAATTCATTGATATACTGAAAGGCTGCCTCAACGGAGATTCCTTCGCTCTCGCCGCTGAAATAAATCACATCATGAACAGTCTCCGCCGATTTATTCATGTCCTTGATAAATCCTACGATTCCCTCCGGCTCATGGAAGGTAATCTGTTCCGCCTCATCCTTGCGCTTATCCGTAAAAATAATGGTCAGATTGGGATTCAGATAGGCGGTCTCATGAAGGCGGCTCTTGACGTCGTCCTCCTTAAAGCGGGTCTTGTCAAAAATCGTGTCGTCCGGCAGGAAATTGATGGTAGTGCCGCTCTCTTTGGTCTTGCCCACCACAGGCAGCAATCCTTCTATCAGATCAATCACGGGAATACCCCGCTCATATTGATCTTCATATATATATCCATCCGTTTTGACTCGAACAGTCAATCTGGTGGAAAGTGCGTTCACCACGGAGGAACCCACGCCGTGAAGGCCGCCGCTGGTCTTGTAGGCCGTATTGTCAAACTTACCGCCGGCATGTAATGTGGTGAATACCAGACGCTCTGCACTGATACCCTTTTCATGCATTCCCACGGGAATTCCGCGGCCATTGTCAGATATCGTGGCGGAGCCGTCCGCTTCCAGTGTGACAGAGATGGTATCACAATACCCTGCCAGATGCTCGTCCACGGAATTGTCCACAATCTCATATATCAAGTGATTCAGACCCTTGGTGGAGACGCTGCCGATATACATTCCCGGGCGTTTGCGCACCGCCTCAAGTCCCTCCAGCACTGTGATACTGGAGGCGTCATAATGATTCTCTTTCGCCATTGAAAATACTCCTTATCATTTGGCACACAATCAAATGGGCATAAACGCCCCTTGTCCGCCATAATACATATATTGTATCATATATTTTGTGGAAAATAAAGACAAAAGATACACTGAAGTACAAGATATGCAATTGTAGGGTCTAAAACATTGCGGTTGCTGTTCAGACAGTGTCGGTCGGAGGTAGAAGGAGGGATTTGCGGCTGGCTTCGGTTGGGTGTTTTCTAATAGTGCTGTTATAGGATATCGTGATTTTACGGGTCGGCTCTAAGGTGCCTCCGTGCACCGTAGAGCCTGAAATGCGCATCCGTGCGCATTTCACCCTGGTCTCCGGCGCGCACTATAAGAAAACGCTCCAACCTCCGCCAATGCCTGCAAATCCCTCCTTATCCCTCCGGCCTCGACATCCGCTGAACTCAGCAAGCGCAATGTTATACTATACCATGTACTCCAAATTGTCGAGACATGCATGTCTAACTTAAGATATGTGGACAGATGTAAAAAAATGGGGCTGTCGCTTTACTTTAGCACGACAGCCCCTTGGTACTTTGAACCAATCGGAGAGGATTGTTTATTCGGCCGCGATTGCGTCAGGGCTAGTGAAGAAGTTAGCAATATTGGTCTCGGAAAGCACCGCCGGATCGTACTGAATATCAGACATTTTCGACTCTGCAGTGATACCGCTGTTCAGGAAGTCCTCAACAAGCTGCAGGAAGCGTTCGACATACTCTTCATCCGGCTTATACGTGTCAACATCAGCAGCAGAAACAACATAGATTGCATATTTTTCTCCGTCTTTTCCTTCTGTCACAAAGCTAAGGTCAATATAACCATCATAGCTCATTGTGCCTTGATATGCTCCCTCCGGAGTATTAAGCGTGTCAAATAAGCGTGCAATATAATCATCACCTCTTACAAAATTTACTCCTCCATCATGGCCTTCATCTTTCCATTGATAATCTGTAGAAAATGTATCCCATTCATAAAACTCCAGCGGAGTTGAGGAAGTAAAGAAAATATCCTCTGTAAAGTACATCTTATTGGTCACATCGCCCTTCTGGAGCTTTGCAGCCTCCTCAATTGCATCCGATACCTCTTTTACAACAGATTCGACAGCGCCAATCTCCTTTTCGCTCTCCTTGGACGCGTTTTCGGATGTCCCTGCGGACGCAGGAGCGTCAGTCTTGTTGCCACACGCTGCCAGTACCAGCAATATTGCCAGTGTCAAAAGTGTCAGTTTTTTCTTCATAATTT
>JAIDDH010000072.1:0-55442 GCA_029055435.1 Acetatifactor sp. | reverse complement strand
GGGTTTTCCCCTCGTTGCATAAACATTATACCACATGTACTATATCACCAAATTATAAATCTGTCTATTGTAAGTTTTATTTTTTGAAAAATCGTCATGCCCTACATTTCTACGACTTTTCAAAATTCAGCCTACTTAAACATCTCCGGAAGGTAGATTGTATATTTTGACCCTTCAGGCCAACAATGATTCTCATTATAAAACTGTTCGCATTCCGCCACAAAATCTGCAAGCTTTACCAGAAGTTTCTCCTGGTTCTTGGTTACGGATTTTTTCCAGACAAAGTTTTTACAGCTTTTTTACAGAAAAAAGGAGCTGCACACTAATTACTTTAGTGCGACAGCCCCTTGGTACTTTGAACCAATCGGAGAGGATTGTTTATTCGGCCGCGATTGCGTCAGGACTGGTGAAGAAATCGGCAATGTTGGTCTCGGAAAGCACTGCCGTATCATACTGGATGTCGGACATCTTTGCGTCCGTTACAACACCGCTGTCCAGAAATTCTCCCACAAGCTGCAGGAAGAGCGCAACGTGTTCTTCAGTCGGTTCATTTGCATTGACCGCAATTCCATATTTTCTTCCGTCTTTGCCCTCTGTCTCAAAGTAAAGATACATAAAACCATCTATGGTAATTTCACTTTTATATGCTCCCTCCGGAGTATTGAGCGGATTATATAAGGAATACCCGAACGCATAATCATCACCACTTTGAAACGCTATCCCTGAATTGGGGTCTTTATCCCATGAATACCAACTTTCTGTCAGTGAACCAGATTCTCTCCATTCACCAAACTCCAGCAAAGTTGAGGAAGTAAAAGAAACATCTTCCGTAAAGTACATCTTATTGGTCACATCGCCCTGCTGGGGCTTTGCTGCCTCCTCAATTGCATCCGATACCTCTTTTACAACAGATTCGACAGCGCCAATCTCCTTTTCGCTCTCCGTGGACGCGTTTTCGTCTGCCCCTGCGGACGCAGGAGTGTCAGTCTTGTTGCCACACGCTGCCAGTACCAGCAATATTGCCAGTGTCAAAAGTGTCAGTTTTTTCTTCATAATTTCTCCCCCTTTGTCTTTTGTGGATTTTGGGTTTTCCCCTCGTTGCATAAACATTATACCACATGTACTATATCACCAAATTATAAATCTGTCTATTGTAAGTTTAAGTGTCAAATCAAAAGGAAGCTGCCGCTTCACGATTTTTCGATTGTTAAAGCGACAGCCCCATTTTGTAGTTCTGAAAATTATTCTGCCTCCAGCTTTTGGCAGCATGTCACTGCCAAGGCGCCGGGACCGATATGGCAGGCCACGCTTAAGGAAAGCGGGTCCATGTGGATTTCATATCCCGGAAATGCAGCCGCCACTTCATCCCGCCATGCCAGAGCTGCGTCCTTATCGTAAGTGTAGGCGATTCCAAGACGCACTTCTTTCCGCTCGGTAAAACCGCCGAAACGGTTGGTGATATCATTTTTAATGGCATTGATCATGATGGATTTACCCTGACTCGTGGTGCGGGCTTTTGCAAAGGCGTCCAGCTTCTCTCCCTGAATCTGCAGCACGGGTTTTAATTTGAGCAGCGTGCCGATAGCCGCGGCGGCAGGCGTGATTCTTCCGCCCTTTTTCAGATAATATAAGGTATCCAGCATGATATAAATGCTGCTGTTGAATTTATCCTTCTCCAGAACATCCTTGATCTGTGCGGCATTCAATCCCTTTGCAATAAGGTTCTTCGCGTCCAGAGCGGATGTTCTCTGTGTCACGGAAATGCGCTGATTATTCACCACCTGCACTTTGCCGTCATAATCCTGTGCGAGCATGAGAGCGCTCTGGCAGGAGCCTGAAAGCCCGCTGGACATGGGAATATGGACAATCTCATCATACTCCTGTAGCAGTTCATCCCACAGCTTCATCACGGCCTCCGGGGAGGGCTGGCTGGTGGAGATATCCGCTCCGGTTGCAAGCATCTCATAGAATTGTTCCTGTGTCAGGTCGATATCCTCAAAATAAGTCTTTTCGTCAATCATGAAGGGCATGGGCAGAACATATATCCCGAGTTCGGGGGCCTGCGCCTGCGTAATCCCACTGTTGCTGTCTGTAACCACTGCTATTTTTGCCATTTGAGTTCTCCTTCATTTCGTATGGATAGTATTATTTTACTTTTATATCGTGCGAAAGTCAATGGAATTTATGCCGGGCCTTCCGTGAGCTTCAAAATGTTGTCTCAGAAGCTGATGCTCTTCCCTCGCAAGTTCTGCATCCTCCCGCATCAATGTATCCACTGCGCCTGCGGCCTCCTGCAGAACCGTTGCGTCCGCATATACATCCCCGATCCGAAAGGCCAGATCTCCGCTCTGTCTGACGCCCAGCAGTTCTCCCGGGCCTCTGAGCTTCAGATCCTGAGCTGCAATATGAAAACCATCGTTGGAATGATTCAGAATATCAAGGCGTTCCATGGTCTCCTTCTTTTCATTGGAGCTCACAAAAATACAGTAGCTCTGATGCTCCCCCCGTCCCACGCGTCCGCGCAGCTGATGGAGCTGTGCCAGTCCGAAGCGTTCTGCATTTTCTACCATCATCACCGTGGCATTGGGCACATTGATGCCCACCTCAATCACAGTAGTGGAGACCAGCACATCTATATTATGAGCCGCAAATTGCTCCATGATTCTGTTTTTGTCCGCAGGATGCATTTTCCCGTGCAGATATGCGATCTGAACGGAGTCCGGCAGGGCCGCGCGCAGCTTTCCTGTATATTCCACCACATTTTCCACATCCTCAAGCTCACCGGCCTCCACCTGAGGACAGATGACATAGGCCTGCCGGCCCGCCGCCACCTCCTTTGAGATAAAGTTGTAAGCCTTGGGGCGGTATGCGGTGTTGACCACACAATTTTTGATGGGCAGTCTGTCCGCCGGCAACTCGTCTATCACAGAGACAGACAAATCCCCGTAGAGAATGATGGCCAGCGTCCGGGGAATGGGCGTGGCGCTCATGACCAGCACATGGGGATGTCCCTCTCCGGCAGGAGCAATCCCCTGCTCTCCCTTGCCCGCAAGGCGCTCCCTCTGGCGGACGCCAAAGCGATGCTGCTCGTCCGTCACCACCAGAGCAAGTTTGCGATAGGACACCTTATCCTGAATCAATGCGTGGGTGCCAACAATCAGATTCGCCTCCCCGGATGCAATCTGTTCATAGACCTCCCGCTTTTGCGCCGCAGTCATGCTGCCCACCAGAAGCACCGGTTTAAAAATCAAATGATATTGCTTTGTATATGCGCAGATACCTTCATAGTGCTGTTTTGCCAACACCTCCGTGGGAGCCATGAGCGCCCCCTGATAACCGTTTGCCGCACACATGAGAAGTGCCAGCACCGCCACGATGGTCTTGCCGCTGCCCACATCTCCCTGAATCAACCGATTCATGCAGTGTACTCCCGCCATATCCTCGCGCAGTTCACTCCAGACCTTCTTCTGTGCATTAGTTAAAGGAAAGGGAAGCTGCTCCAGAAAACGCACGGTATCTGCAGTCTCCAGCATCGGATAGCTGTTGTCAAGCCCCTGAACCAGCTCCTTGTTTTTGCGAAGCATCAGGATAAATCCGAAAAACTCATCAAAGGTCAATCGTCTGCGGGCCTCTTTCAAAGCTTCATAGTCCATCGGAAAATGGATGCCGTAAAGAGCCTCCCGGACAGAAATCAACTCATGTCTCTCCAAAAATTTGGGGGGATAATATTCCTCCTCATATTCAAAGGCGTCCAGCGCCTGGCGCACCGCTTTCAGAATCGCCTGATTGGTCAGCCCTTTGGTGAGGGCATATCTGGGCATGAGCTGACCGCACTGTTTATGGTAATCATCCAGACCATAGATTTTGGGCTGCTCCATGATTTTGGCCGCGCCCCGTGTCTGCACCAGACCTCGAAACACATAATATCCGCCCGGTTTTAAAGTTTTTTTCAAAAAAGGCATATTGAAAAAGGTCAACTGCATTCCGCCGGACGCATCCCGGACAAGCACATTCAAAATAGTCAGATTGCGGATTTTTTTCTGATTGGGAATCCCGGCCACCGTGACATAGACGGCGCAGACCTCTCCGGGTACAGTTTCGTCCACGGGAACCGGCGGCGCAAAGGTTTCGTAATCCCTCGGATAATGAGACAGCAAATCTCCCACTGTGTTCACATCGATTTTGGCAAAAAGCGCTTTCGCCTTTTCACCCACACCCTTCAGTTCTATAATAGGCGTATTCTGATCCATCCCCACACCTCGTTTTTGTATTCTGCACGTGTCCATCCTTTTTTCTACTTAAAAGAAGGAGACATAGCCGCCTTTCGGACATAGCTGTCTCCTTCAAATCCGATCTGTTATCTTTTTATTCCACAGAAATCACATAATAGTAAATAGGCTGTCCCCCAGCCTGCAGTTCGATGTCGCAGGAAGGATAAGCGCTCTCAAGCGTATCGCGGAGTTCTTCAGCGGCAGCCTCATCCACGTCCGCACCGTAATAGATGCTGATGAGCTCCGAGTCCTCGTCCACCATGGCTGCAACCATCTCTTCCGTCACCTTGCCCATATCCTGACCCACGGCGAGAATCCCCGCATCTCCGATGCCCATATAGTCGTCCTTTTTGATCTCTTTCTCGTCAATCACGGTATCGCGCACGGCATACGTCACTTGGCCGGTCTTTACTCTTCCCATCTCCTCCAGCATGGTCTGCTCGTTCTCGTCCACGGAAATATCCGGCACAAAATTGATAACGGCGGTAATTCCCTGAGGAATGGTCTTGGTGGGGATTACCCGCAGATTTTTATCCGTCGTAAGCTCCGCTGCCTGATTGGCCGCAAGAATGATATTCTTGTTGTTCGGCAGAATGAATACCGTGTCCGCGTTGACCTTCTCGACTGCGTCCAGAATATCCGCGGTGCTGGGATTCATGGTCTGACCGCCCTCGATGATATAGTCCACACCCAGGCTTCTGAATATCTCATTCACACCCTCTCCCACGGAGACGGCGATAAAGCCCACATCCTTGTGGGGCATCTTAGGCTCTGCTGCGGGAGCTGCGGGCTGCTCGGCTGCGCCGGACACTTCCACCGGCTTCTCCTCCGCTTTGCCTCCCTCGGACATCTTAAACAGCTTCTCCTGATGCTCCAGGCGCATATTGTCAATCTTCATATTGGAGAGCGCCCCGTATTTCAACGCGCGCTGAATTGCCATACCGGGATCATTGGTGTGTACATGCACCTTTACCACATCATCGTCCGCCACACAGACGATGGAATCGCCGATGGATTCCAGAAAGCTCTTGAAATCCTTCTCCATCTTTACATTAAAGGGCTTGTTCAGCAGAATGATAAACTCCGTACAATACCCGAACTTAATTTCTGCGTTTGCCTGCGCCTCATAGGAAGAACCGGCGCCGGTTTTCTTTTCAGGGGCTGCAGGGCTGCTCAAATCCAGATTCACTTCCTTGCCCATAAAGGCGTCGAAAGCGCCGTGCAGTACCTCCACCAGTCCCTGGCCGCCGGAGTCCACCACACCCGCCTGTTTCAATACGGGCAGCATCTCAGGAGTCTGGCTCAGTACATACTCAGCATGCTCAATCACCGCACGGAAAAAGGTCTCCAAATCTGTCTCACCGCTGTCGGCAAGCTCTCTGGCCCGCTCCGCAGCGCCTCTCGCCACTGTAAGAATAGTTCCCTCTTTGGGCTTCATAACGGCCTTGTACGCCGTCTCCACCGCCTTGTCGAAGGCGTCTGCAAACACGAGGACATCAAGCTCCGTCTGGGTCTTAATTACCTTGGTAAAGCCGCGGAACAGCTGAGAGAGAATCACACCAGAATTTCCTCTCGCTCCGCGCAGAGAGCCGGAAGAAATCGCTTTACAGATAGACTCCAGATCTCCATTTTCTCCCAGAGCGGCTACCTCTCTGGCCGCAGACATGATCGTCATGGTCATATTGGTTCCGGTGTCGCCGTCAGGCACAGGGAACACATTCAGCTCATTGATCCATTCCTTTTTATTTTCAAGATTTTTGGCTCCGGCTAAGAACATCTTTGAAAGCATCTTAGCGTCGATTTTCTGCAAACTCACAATTAAGTTCCTCCTTAATCAATCACTCTTACACCTTCAACAAAGATGTTGATTTTCTCTATCTCAATACCGGTGAATTCCTCCACCTTATATTTTACATTGCTCACCAGATTGTCCGACACGGCGATGATACTCACCCCGTAGGCCACAATCACATGAAAGTCCAAAGTCAGTTTATGGTTGTTGAGAGACACATTGATGCCTCTGGTGAGGCTGTCCATCTTGAGCAGACGCACCAGGCCGTCCCTGACATTCACCCCGGCCATACCTACAATGCCAAAGCACTCCACAGCCACACTGCCTGCGTACTGAGCAATCACCTCGTTGTTTATGACGATATTCCCCATGTGGGTATTCATAGAAGAACCTTTCATGTTCTACCTCCTTTTTTCGGTAAAGACATACACATAAATTATTTTACCAGCTTTTTCCTAAAAAGAAAACTGTTTCTATAAAAAATTTATTGAAAAAATTGCTTGCTTTTATTCCATATTTCTGGTAATATATCACTGTTGTGAGTTTAGCATGTTTAGGAGGTGTCAAAATGGCTAAGTGTGATGTTTGCGGCAAGGGTGTTCATTTCGGTAATAACGTAAGCCATTCTCATAGAAGAAGCAATGCAATCTGGAACGCTAACGTAAAGAGCGTAAAGTGCAAAGTAAATGGCGGAACAAAGAGAATGCATGTATGCACCAGTTGCCTGAGATCCGGCAGTGTTGAGCGCGCATAACGCTCTGCTGAAGTTCTGATTGGATTTTTTACTTAACAGACAAAAGGGAAAGCGGTTGCCTTCCCTTTTTTGTTGTCCAAATCAATGCTTAAATCAAAACTTTAAGCCTCTTCTCTCCTGCGTCTGGCAAACTCTCTGTTGATCATCTGCACCAGTTCCTCATCCCCAGCCACATTGTCGGGATGAAAAATCTTGACCAGATCTTTATAGCGCTTTCTCAGCGCCAGCGGATTGGTGGCATTTCTGAAGAGCAAGTCCATCAACGGGTTGTCTCCGTAAAAGTCCAGAGCTCGGCCATGGTTCATAAGCTCCCGTTCCTTCTCCAGACTGATGCGCTCCCGCTCCAGATTCTTGCGGTCTGCCTCTAACTGCCGAAAACCTTCCTGTAAAATTGCCATCTTTTTATCAAAAAACAGATTTTCCTCCCGCAGCCGTTTGCGCTCCATGACGCTGCGGTGGTTTAAGGCGTTCATTTCCTCCTGAAAGGATGTGCGCTCCTTTCGGAACTTGTCCATGGTATCGTTCAGGTCCTTCCGCTCCTGCTCCAGACGCATATACTCCTGAAACAGCCAGAGTTTGGCCTCCTTCAATTCCTCCGAACTCTCCGCCTTTATGATTTCTTCCCAGTCCTTCATTTCCATACCCCTTGCCCGCTTCTGTGGGCATCTCAATATTTGGATGCTTCATCCAAATTTATTCCCTGTCAGTCGCCGCACAGACAATTATAGCCCACAAAAAGCAGCAGGGCGACAATAAACAGGCCAATCAGGCGATTGCCTGCAATCAACATCAAAAGCATTCCCAACGCAAGCAGAAAACAGACCAGACCAACAAGTTTTTTCATGAAACCGCACACATGCATATTATCTCGCTGTATTATATGGTTCTTTTCCGCGTTTTATGACAGATTTTAATAGATTTTATTAAAAATCTGGGAGCTATTTAGATTCCTCCGGAAAAGCGATATCTACAATCTCGGTGTCGCTCATATCTCCCTTTTCCTTGGGCTGGGTAAATTTATCCACCAGATCGGGAATCATGTCCAGAATCTTGGTTACCGTATCCTGATTCTTGATATTCACAAGCTTCACAGAGCCTTCTCTGATTACCAGCACCGCGCTGGGAGTCATCTTGCCGCCCAGTCCGCCGGCACCTGAGCCGGAACCTTTCTGAGAGTTACTGCCTGCGCCGGCTCCCACGCCGAAACTTACATCCACCAGCGGAAGAATAATGGTATCTCCCACCGTAGTGGCCTCGCCCACCACAGTCTTGGTGGACAACACCGTGTCCATACCCTGCAGCAAAGATTCAACTACACCCTGAAATTCATTTTCTTTGTTTGCCATATTCTCTCCATTCCCGCGCGTTTTATTCCCACGCGTCTGTTTTTAGTATGTTCTTTCCAGTTTGTCCATCAGTGCCCGAATCCTGCGGTCTGTGACAAGTATCAGTCCATGCCACAGAAGCTTAAAAACGGTGATATGCCCTGCTGCATCGAGCTCTCCGACCAGCACGGCCCGTTCAAAATCGGGCGTGAGAACCACCTGCTTTCCCAGCCAAGAACAAAACATGCCATAGATGCCAAAGGCGTATCCGGTAGTGTCAGGGGAGCCTGTGCCGAATCGAATGTCCGCCCGCAGCTTTCTGGGACGGATACTCTTTAATATCCTCCCAAGCCTCTTCAGCGCGTGATTCACTAAACCTCTGGTATCATCACACATAAGAACTTCTCTATAATAGGTAAAATTTTCCCATATTTCTTTTATTTTAGCATATATTTTCTGGAATGTGTACCGTATTTTTTCCAGCAGGCTCTGTTTTGGGGTATTTTCCTTTTTGGAATCAGATTCCGCTTCCCGGTATTCGCTGCGTTTACTCTGTGTTTTTGCAGTTACTGCCTCTTCGGCTTTGGTTTGTCCGCCGGGGGAAGCTGCCTTTTCAGCCTCTGACCGCTTTTCTGCCCTGGTCTTGTCTGCGGTCTCCGGCCGCTTTTCTGTCTTGGTGCGTTTTTCGGGCTTAGTCCGCTTTTTTGTCCGCTTCGGCGTCTCAGCTTTCTCTTTGCCGGAGTCAAACAGCGTAAAGCACAAAAGCTTCACCGTGACCGTCCCCGGGTCGGGATAGCCAAACCGCACCCGCAGTGCTCCCAGCAGCCAGTCGGCCTTTGCCGCTATGTGTATGAGCGGCGGCGGAAGCATCTGCTCCGGCACAGCCTCCTGCCTGTCCGCCCGCACCCGGTAAGTGACGGGCACGAACAGGACAAGCAGTATAATCAGAAGCGCCACTCCGAGAAGCACCAACAGCAGAATGCCCAAAATGCTGAGAATTTTTAATATTATTGTCAACATGTCAGGTACTCCTTCAGTCTGCAGTCTCCGCGTTCACTCAGGCATTCCCGGGTAATCTGTTCCACCAGCTTCACAGCGTCCTCATAGTCCCGGGCAATCCCGATTATTTCCAGAGGATGTCTGTCATAAAAGCGCTGTTTGAGTTGTTTTGCGTCAAAAAACTCCAACTGATCCGCCGGATTCCGTGCAAACGTCAGCACATACACATCTGCCAGAAGCGGATTTTCCACCAGTTTCTTTTTTATTTTATCCAGTTTTGTCTCCTTAATGCCCTCACCCAGATACAGTTTGGGATAAAATGTCAGCATTCTTTCCATACTGATGCCCTCAACAAACGATACATAGAGTCAGTATAGCATATATTTTGAACAAACACCATGGAAAATCAAAAATAATTTTCCAGCCTGAAGGGTCCCTCCAAAACCTCACGCCCCACATAGAGACCATTATTTCTTCCCACCTTCGTACACCATTTCACCAGTGTAATACACCCTTGCTCTATCTCCAGCGCCGTTATGCAGCGAGGATGTATGCAGCTTCCATCGTTGAGATACATGGATTCACCGGGTTTGGGAAGCACCGGCCTGTGGGTATGCCCCGCTACCAGGAGAACACCTGCCTCATTCGCCCAGGCGCTGAGCCGCCTCTCGGTGGCCTTCTTTCGCTTATAGTTTTTGGCGGCGCTGGTGGGGTCCTGCATGCCTCCCAGCTCCAGTCTGCGCCACACATGCCGCACCAGAAAACGTGTGATGGGCCACAGCGTGTCATTCATCAAATCCCCCTGATGTCCGTGTACCAGAAAAATCTGATTCCCGGTGTCGGTCAACTCAAACACGATTCCTTCTCTGGCTACAAGTCCCGGAAACAGTTCCTGCATACAATCCCTGCTGTCATCGTAATACTGTTCATAAAACCGCTTTAAAAACCGAGACTGCTCCTTCTTTCGGTCATGATTACCATACAGCATGATAAAACGACCCTGACAATAAAACCGTGATAACAGCCAGAAAATATTGCTGTGAGTCTGGATAATCGGCTGAATCCGTCGATTCTCCCACAGCTCGTCGCCGTCTCCCAGCTCCACATAGGTAAAATTCCTGCAGTTATAATAAGACAGCGCCGCATAGACAAGATTCTGGTTGTTCAGGAAATTGTCACCGTGGTTTCCCACGCCACGGTGACAATCGCTCATCAGTACAATCCTGCTACCTGTGCCGATTCGGATTCTTTCTGCCTCACGGTACAGAGTATTCAGGCGGCTTTGCGTACTCACTGCCGTCTCCTGTATTTTTTAGCGGGTATTCTGCTGAATTTACCCAGCATGCGGTAGAGCCTTGGGAAGCACATGCCCAGATAATCTACTCTGTCGATGGTGCGCACAAAATATCTTGTAACGCGCCGGTACTTTCTGCAGCTTCTCCGGTTTTTCCACTGTACCCACAAAACGCGCAGCCTGCAATGTCTGGGCTGGGCAGTCCGGGGCGTGGTAAAACAAAAGCTGACGCGGGTGCCGCACAGATAGATTTCTTCCTTTGAATATCCGGCCTGCAAAAGCGCCTGATAAAAGGCATTCCGCATCCTACAGTCAGGGAAGTTGATGGAAACGTCCATATGCAGATCTTCTCTGCATGAATACTCGCCCAGCACAAATCCGGTGAGCCACCAGGTCTGCGCCTCGCGTATTGCCAGCATACGATTCCGTTTTCTCAGAACAAAGCGCATGTTTAACATGGCCTCATCCGTGACACTGTGATAAAAGAGTCGCTCGGGATGCCGCTCTGACACCTCATCCGAGACATAGAAACCGATTTCCGCGCCGGAGGCCGTACCATACTGGCCTTTCCACAGCTCCAGAAGATAATTTCTTCCCTCATAGGAAAAATACAGCGGCTCACAGTCGATAATCATATTCATGCCGATGGCATGTTCATCGTAAATCCGGCCATATCCCATATCCCGTTGCCACGCATCTTTTGTGGAATAAAAGAGATCACAGCAAATATCATATTGGAAACCGAAAGGCATCAGCACATCGTTCAAATCCCGGCATTTTTCCTCGTCTGTGCGGTTACGGACCATACATCTCGCCCTACGCCTCGAGACGAGAATCCGTATCACAATCAGGAGAAGCAACACCACAAGAATTGCTGCTGCAAGATATAAATACTTCATAAAAATGCTCCTTTTTCCTTATTTTCAGTTTGTATATTATATTCAGTCAGATTCCGTCCGGCTCCAATATTTCGACATAAAAATACACAAAATTTTTAATTGACATATTTCGCGATTATTCTATACTGAATATAAAGAGCGAAAGGGGGATGCCAGCTTGAAAGTTGTTGCAGTAATGGCATTGACGCCGGGAATGGTACTGGGCGAGGACATCAGCTTTCAGGGAAAGACCATATACCCGGCAGGGACAGAGTTGAATCAGATGATGATTGATAAAATCAGCCGCTATTCCATCATGTGTGCAACCGTGATGGAGGGCGTGGATTTAGCCTCCACCCATTACGAGCGAATTCGTTTTGATGAAGACTTTAAGCTCTTTGAACAGAAATATAATGCTGCACTGATGCGGTACAAAGCGCTGATGTGTTCCTTTTTGCAGACAGGTACACCGATACCTGATGACATGCTTCTGCAGATATACGAAGATACTTATGCCAATATCCGTTCCGGAGCCGTGCTTCTGGACTATCTCTATAACAAGATGCCCAACGAGGACGAGCTGACCTTCAGCCACTGTCTGAACTCCGCGCTTCTGGCGGGCGCTATCGCCGATTGGATCAACATGACGGAAGAAGACAAACGCAATTTGATTTTATGCGGATTTTACTATGATATCGGGAAACTTATGCTGCCATACGAGCTTCTGTGGAAATCGGAGAAACTGACGCCGGAGGAGTACAAACAGATTCAGACACATCCCGTGGTGGGCTACTCTCTCATCCGCGCGCTGCCCCTGGACAACCATGTAAAAAATGCCGTGATCATGCACCATGAACGTCTGGATGGAAGCGGCTATCCCTATCATATGAAGGGCCAGAAAATAGATGTGTTCGCCCGTTACATAGCCATCGTAGACGCCTATATTGCCATGGCTTCCTCCAGATCCTACCGCATGGCCTTCACGCCGCTGCAGATTCTGGGCAATTTTGAACAGGATATGACCAAATTTGACACCGAACTGCTGCTGTCCGTCATGAAGCGGATTGCGGACGCTCAGATTGGCAGCCGGATTCAGACCAATGACGGCCGGGTGTGGGAAGTCATACTTATTCATCCCCATAAGCTCTCGCGGCCGGTTTTAAAAAACGATGACAATCAACTGTTGGACCTGTGTGAATATCCTGAATTGGAGATTACCAAAATGATGTGATAAAACAGATATTGTGATATATGTCAGAAATGGGACGGCCTAGAAAGCGCCGTCCCATTTCCCTTTTCTGCGCAGCTCCTGGTACTCGCCGTATGCCTGCTCCAGAATCTGCTTCTCATTGGCAAATTTCAAAAGATGCCATGCCTCATTGTATTTATAATAACCCGAATCCAGAAAGAACTCCTCCCGCTGGGGCTTGCTGTGATAGTTTGCCGCGGACATCAGATACCAGTGAACTTCCTTCTCCACCGTATCTTCAGGCACAGAAAAAGAATAGACACTTCGCCCGATATATTTGACGATCTTAGCCTTTACATCCGTCTCCTCCCAAACCTCCCGGAGAGCCGTCTCAGAGTACTCCTCTCCCGGCTCTACCGTTCCCTTCGGCAGCACCCATCCGTCATATTTATTTTTATAGTTTTTATACAACAGCAGAATCTTTCCGCGGAAAATGACAATGCCGCCGCAGCTGACCGCCTCTATCATTGCGTAACCTCCTGCGATACCACAGCTTTTTCCCTGAAGTACGCGTCAAACAATCTCCTGGCTATGGGAACCGCATAATCGCCTCCCGAACCTGCGCCCTCTACAATGATGGTGACGCACACCTCCGGATTTTCCACCGGAGCAAAGCCTGTAAACCATGCATGACTGTCACCTTTTACATTATTGTACTCGGCGGAACCAGTCTTGCCTGCCGCCGTGTAATCCAGCCCCTTTAGATTGGTGGCAGTGCCCTTCTCCACCACAGATGCCATCAATCCACTCAGAAGTGCTGCCTCCTCCTCGGTCATCAGACGGCCGTAGGAAGACGGTTTAAAGCTTTTTACCACAAAACCTGCATCGTTCTCCACATGATCGATCACATAGGGCTTCATCAAAGTTCCCTTGTTGGCGATAGCGCAGGTAATCATATTCAAATGGATGGGCGTAATCTGCGTTTTGCCCTGTCCGATGGAGGTCTGAATCATGGCATCCTCCGTCATATCTTCTGAAATCTCAGCCGTGCTCTTTGCATAGTTGAGCGTAATAGGCAGCTGCTTGCCAAAGAGCAGGCCATCCAAAGTGGACTGGAATTTCTCCCGGTCCAGCAACATGCCGATATTTGCAAAGGAAGAATTGCAGGATTTGGCAAAGGAGCTCTCGAATCCCACCGCTCCATGATTGGCGCCGTGATAACAGCTGATTCTACTCTCCCCGTGGCGGTAGGAGCCATTGCACTGATAACTGTAGCTGTTATAGCTTTTGGGATTTTCCCGAATATATTCCAGCGCCGTGATAATTTTAAAGGTGGAACCAGGGGGATAAAGCCCCTGTGTGGCACGGTTTAAGAGCACAGAGCTGTTCTCATCCACCAGCAGATCATCCCATATCTCACTGATCTCATTGGGATCAAAATCAGGATGGGAAACCAGCGCCAGCACCCTGCCGGTGGAGACCTCCGTCACGATCACAGCACCCTTATAGACACTGAGCTGTTCGTCCGCCACCTGTTGAATCTGAACATCCAGCGTGGTATAGACATTGTCCCCGGGATTTTTGACCCCGGCCATATCATTTGCCACTTTATTGTTAATGGATGTATTGGTGTTGATCAGATAATAGTTTGCCATCGCTTCCACTCCCATGCGTCCCTGGGTGGAATAGCCCACAATGTGGGAGAACAGATTGGCAAAGGGATAGACTCTTGTCTCATTCTGCTCCCCGTCCAACACTGTCTGCGCCAGCACTTCTCCGTCTCTGGAATATATGCTTCCCCGGTAGTTTCTGGACAACAGGATTTCCTGTCGGGAATTATAGCTGTTGTTGATCATGTCCTGTTCTCTGGTGGCCACAAAATGCACCAGATATACGGACATGCACAGGAACAACACGCTGAACAGACACATGGTCAGCACGATCTCGGGGAAATTACCCACACGTTTTTTTCTGCTGCTCTTTCTGGAGCGCTCAGTACCTTCCCGCTGTGCCACTGTGCATCCCTCCTTCCTGTTGTAAGCGAATATAGATTCCCTGAATGACAAAGAACATCATCATCGTACTCATCACGGAGCTTCCGCCATAACTGATGAAGGGAAGCGTCACACCCGTGAGCGGAATGAACTTGATGCCGCCGCCCACCGTGAGGAATATCTGAAAAATATACATGGCCCCGATGCCATAGACTATCAATTGATAAAAGCGGTCATGGATGCGCAGGGCAATCTGCATAATCGTGATAAAACAGCACACGCACACCAGAATCAGGCAGATGCCGAAGACAACGCCCAGCTCCTCACAGATCGAGGAGAAAATAAAGTCTGCGGAGACAAAGGGTATCACCGTGGGATCACCCTTCAACAGTCCCATGCCAAACCAGCTTCCGCTGCCCACCGCAAACAGCGACTGTGTGATCTGATAGCCCTGATTGTCGATGTAGCTCCACGGATTCTGCCAGGCCAGCACGCGGACGCGCACATGGGAAAACAATCTGTAGGCCGCCACTGCGGCGGCACTGCCTCCCACAACCCCGGCCAGAAGATACAGATAATTTCTGGTGGCCACAAATACTACCAGCACATAAGCAATGAAGAAAATCAGCGCCCCTCCCAAATCCTTGGAGAGCACCAGCACAATCACATGGATGCCCGCCAGCACTGCAGTCAGCGCCACCCGCAAAAACGAAGTATCCTCCCAGAGCGCCCCCGCCAGGAAAAAGATAAAGATAATCTTGACAAACTCCGAGGGCTGAAAGCTCAGTCCCGCAATCTCCACAGAAATATTGGAGCCCCGCGTCACCTCTCCCATGATCAGCACCGCGCTCAAAAGCACGATACCTGTCGCCGCATAGAGCCATGTTATCTGCTTCAGGAAGCGTACTTTACTGAAAATAAATGGAATCAACAGGGAAATGATCAGCGAGACCAGCACAATCACATATTGCTTGATAGCCCTGAGATAAGACAGTCGGGATATCATCATCAGTCCAATGCCCAGCAGCATACACATATTGTTCAGAAGCTGCCTGTTGCAGTCCTCATATATGGCAGGCACAAGAAACACCACCGCCAACAGAAAAACCTCCACAAAGGCAAACAAAAACAGATAGAGGACACTGTTGCTGTACGCCCCCGTATTGCTCTCCTCAAACAAATAGGTCGTGCTTCCCCGGCTGACCAGAATCAGATCCACAAAGCACAGCGTCTGTATCAGAAACATCAGAATGTTCTGAATCACATGCACCGGGCGCTTCCTGCCATCCCCCGCATAGCGAAAGGCATAGAGGCAACTGAGTGTATACAGCACCATCATACCGCATATGAAATATTTGGACAATTCAATAACGTATTCACCCATGTCTTATTCCGCTCCCCGTTTTTCATGTCCGGCAGTGTATTCCCCATAGGGTCTCTCCCCATGGGCTCCGTTTGTAAAATACCGCAGAATTTCCGCGGTCTCCTGCCCGTCCTCGATAGTAAAATCAAGTCTGAAATCCACTGCGCTGCGCCATTTGGATAATTCCGAATGGAGTGACAGCGGCAGACTGTTATAAATGATATTCATGCAATGTCTGCAATTCTTGAGCACCGGAAACCGTTTGCCCAGACGATCCGTCAGAAAACAGATTTCGGGCTGCCTGTCCCCGCTGCAGCCGTCGATGGTGTTGAACACACAATTGGCGGTCACCATCAGCGGGATGCGTCCGTAAACCACCTTCTCGCAGGGAATTCTTTTTCTCTCCAGAAGCCTGTGTTGATCCGCCGCTCTGAGCTCATAGGGCAGACAAAAACCGTCCAGCCCCACTGTCAACAGATCGCTCTCACCGCCCGCTCTCATCAGACTGTCAAGACTCTTCCGGTTCCAGATATACAGCCCCGCATCTCCATATATTGCCGGAGATGCCGCCCCCTGCCCTGTGGCATCAGACCTGACATCAGTCATGGTACCAGGCATGTTGCCATACATAGCATCAAGGAAGCCGAGCCCGTCCATGGAGCGCACCAGAAATCCTGCAAACAACTCGCTGTTCTGATCATATATCTCCCACAAATCCTGCAAAAACGCTTCGTCTCCGCTGCGGATGATGGGCGGCAGAGCAATTATCGGTCTGCAGTGATACGCCGGCAATCCGCCAAGCTTTCTTTGAAGCTGTGTATTGCTCTGAGCCTGACAGACTAAATCAGACTCCAGATAAACCCGGTCAATTTTCTCACAGTCCGGGAGAAGTTCCATCAGAGCATCCAACTGACTCTCAGTGCGCAGAAGCACATGGAACATACCGCCTGCAGACTGTTCCGGTACAGCACCGTCCGCACGGCAGACGTTTTCTTCCGGGACATTTTCCACATGGCTTCGAGACGCGGTTTTAATTTTTTTCCCGTTTTCCCGAATCAAAAGTTCCTCAAGCATCTGCACGGCCTGCCTGCGCAAATCATTAATAGCCTTCAGAGGGTAAAATGCGTTTTCATCCAGATAGAGCTCCACATTTTCTGCAACGAACACAGTATCTCCCAGCTTTCCAAGCTGTCTGCGCACATTCTCCTCTGTGATGGGTTGTTTTAACGCCGGGGAGACAAGCTCTCCCTCGGCAGTGACCTGCAGCGGCCTGTCCTCAGAAGGAACGGAATCCGTGAGCGCCGGATTTGCAGGACAACCGGAATAACCGGAACAACTGGAATAAGTAAGAGTCAGACGCGCCGGCGCCCCAATCTTGAAATCCGCCTGCATCCGAATCCCCATGCGCGGACGCTCCCGAAGGTAACGCGCTCTGATTTCCTCCAGAAGCTCGTCATTGCAGCCGCTGTAGGAAGGACTCCCAAGCGTCACCATATCCCGGCCATTATGGCGATAGTAATAACCGTCCTGCCGCTCGCTGCGGATATAGAGTCCGGCCAGCGCCTCCATATCCTCCTCCGCCACACGGCAGTCCTCTCCGGCATAATATTTATCGATATACTTGCGGTAAATCGCGGTAACTCCCGCCGCATATTCCGGCTTCTTCATACGTCCCTCGATTTTGAGGGAATCGATACCGGCCTCAAGGAGCTCCGGTATATGCTCTATGGTACACATGTCTTTCAGACTTAATGGATAGCATTCTTCTGTAGTGCGCTTTCCTCGCTCCACGCGATATGGAAGTCTGCAGGGCTGGGCACAGCGGCCTCTGTTTCCGCTTCTTCCGCCCAGAATACTGCTGAAGAGGCACTGACCGGAATAGCAATAACACATCGCCCCATGAATAAACGTCTCGATTTGAAGCCCCGTGGCTTCCTTCATTTCCCGCAGCTCTGCAAGACTGAGCTCTCTGGCGGGCACCACCCGCACAGCGCCCATCTTTCGGAAAATTTCCGCGCCGTACCTGCTGGCCACTGTAGCCTGTGTGCTGACATGGAGCTCCAACCCCGGAAAATGTTCTCTGATAAACGAAAATACACCGATATCCTGAACGATCACGCCGTCCAGACCCGCCTCATACAGCGGCTGCAGATAGGGAAAAAGCTCCTCAAGCTCCGACTCCTTTACCAGAGTGTTCACAGTCAAATAGACACGCCGTCCCCAGATGTGAGCATATCGGATACATTCAAGCAATTCTTCCTCTGTAAAATTGTCCGCATACGCCCGCGCGCCATAGCGGCTGCCTCCCAGATACACGGCGTCCGCCCCGGCGCAGATCGCGCCGTAAAACCCTTCGGGATTCCCCGCGGGAGCCAGAAGCTCAACCCTTTGGTCCATCTGCTTTTCCTCATAAATAAAACGTAAGGCTGCCCTGTGACGGACAGCCAAGCAATCCTATTTCCGATCTTCTTTCTTACTTTTTAACTCTGTCTCCAGGCGCACAATCCTCTTGGCGTTGTCATTGGCCTCATCCTGAAGCTCCTTGATTTTTCCCTCGGAAGTCTCCAGCTTAATCTGCGCAGAAATCAAGTCATGCTTCAGGCTGTAAAGCTCCTTCTCCTTGTTCTGGAGCTCCTCCTCCAGGACGCTGATCTGCTTCTTTGCCTTAAAGAAATCGTCGGCGATATTCAGCTGCAGCAAGACATTCTGCATATCCATGGGCTGACGCTTAAAACTGTCCACCTTGCCGTATTCATTGATCTTGTTATTGATGTAAGAGGCAACCTTCTGCAGGTATTCCTCACTCTCATTGCCGCTCAGGGTAAGAACTTTTCCCCCGATTATCACTTCCGTATCTGTTCTGGCTGACATCACACACCTCTTTTGCAATCCTGACCCGCATCTCAAACTACAACATCTGTGTCCGAAACCAATTCAAACTACAACATCTATTATATATCAGATTGCATCTACAGGCAACACTTTTTTTACAATCCAAGATGGTGATAGGCCATGTCCGTCACCACCCTGCCCCTGGGTGTACGATTAATCAATCCCGTCTTTATCAGATAGGGCTCGTACACATCCTCTATTGTGCCGGAGTCCTCCCCTATGGCGGCAGCCAGCGTGTCCAGTCCCACAGGGCCGCCCTGGAATTTCTGTATCATGGTAAGGAGCATATTGCGGTCAATATGGTCAAGCCCAAGCCTGTCAACATCCATCAGATCAAGGGCTGTGTGCGCTACCGCCTCCGTGATGACGCCATCGTATTTCACCTGTGCAAAATCCCGCACGCGCTTCAGGATACGATTGGCAAGCCTGGGTGTGCCCCTGCTTCTCCGGGCCATCTCCAGTGCGCCTCCCCGCTCTATGTCCACATTCAGCACCTGTGCGGAATGTATGATGATCTGTTGCAGCTCTTCCACTTCATAGAATTCCAGATGATAGATCATGCCGAAGCGGTCCCGCAGGGGCGCTGTGAGCAGTCCCGCGCGGGTGGTGGCTCCCACCAGCGTAAAGCGGGGCAGATCGAGCCGCACGGAACGGGCGGAGGAACCCTTTCCGATCATGATATCGATACAATAATCCTCCATGGCAGGATAGAGAACCTCCTCCACCTGACGGTTCAGCCTGTGAATCTCGTCTACAAAAAGCAGATCGCCCTCCTCGAGATTATTCAAAATAGCTGCCATCTCACCGGGCTTTTCGATGGCCGGGCCGCTTGTGACTTTCAGATGCACTCCCATCTCATTGGCAATAATCCCTGCCAGAGTCGTCTTGCCAAGTCCCGGAGGGCCGTAAAAGAGCACATGATCCAGCGCGTCTTTTCTCTGCTTTGCCGCCTCAATATAGATTTTCAAATTCTCTTTAATTTTGGACTGTCCGATATAATCCTTAAGGGTCTGCGGTCTGAGAGACCCCTCGATTTTTATGTCCTCTTCCGTCAGATTTGTCTCGATCATTCGTTTCTGCATATCATCCTCGCTATGTAGCCCGTTTCGGGAAAGCACTCATCCTCTAAAACAAATTCTTTAATGCGGCCTTCAGCACCGCACCGGAATCCATGGACTCGATATCCGGGATAGCCTTCACCGCCCTGATACTCTCCGGCCGCCCATATCCCAGAGAGACTAACGCTTCCACAGCCTCCTGTTTCTGAGGACTGTCAAGTCCGAGTCCGCCGCCCATACCTGCGGCTGTCTCCGCAATCTCCCGACTGATCATGGCGTCATCTATCTGCAGCTTGTCCTTCAAATCCAGAATCAGCCTCTCTGCGGTTCTGGGCCCGATTCCCGGCGCCTTGGATATGGCTTTCACATCTCCCGACACGATGGCAAACCGCAGGGAATCCGCATCCATCGCCGACAGAAGCGCCAACGCGCCCTTGGGCCCTATTCCGTTTACCGTGATACATTTTTTAAAAAGCTCCAGTGAATTCCGGCTGAGGAAACCATATAGCCACTGGGCATCCTCCCGAACGCTGTAATAGGTGTACAGCTTTATCTCTTCTCCCACCCCGGGCAGACGCGACGCCGTATCGGCGGAAATCTTTACATTATAGCCGATTCCGCCCACATCCACCACCACATTATCCGGTGCAATATCCTCTATCGTTCCTCTGACATAAGCAATCATATAAGAGCGCCCTTCTTATCATTTTGTCTACTGTCTGGAATTATAGCATATACGAACATATGTTTCAAGAGTGAAATCATTATTTTATAACAGGGTCTGTCACACTCACTGTGATTGTCTGATTTGATGTGTCAATCGAAAGCTCATACTCTGTTCCCGCTTCCTCCAGTTCTCTCACATATCTCATAACCCTGTCCATATCGTTAATTTCAAATGCCGCACTGCTTCCCGATATGGGCATCAAACTGATTACGGCCAATCCCAGAAATGCCACAATTCCCATGACGGCAGCGCCCACGGCGATATACAGCTTCCTTTTCATGATCGCCTGCCTGCTTACCAGTTCTGTCAAATTTTTGTCAGTTTCCATCTTAACCTCATCCTCCTTAATGCGCCTTCCGGCCAAAATTTCATTGATGCTTACTCCAAAGAACTCACTCAGGCTCTGCAGTGAACCGACATCGGGAATCCCTGTCCCCGTCTCCCATCTGGATATGGCTTTGTCGGACACATGCAAGGCTTCCGCCAGTTCTCTTTGTTTCAGCACCTTTTCCTTTCTCAATTGGCATAGGAAATTTCCGATATCCTTTGCATTCATAACGCACCTCCTGAGTTTAGGATAGATGATTTCCTGCATTTTTGCACCCTATGCACCATAGAATGAGGTATTTTAGTTTTGTTTTTTAAGCAATCTGTAGTAGACAAAAGCAAAGCACAGCACATGGACCGCAAAGGTCAGCGTCCAGCTGATGGGATAAGACCAATAAAGGCAGGCCAATGTGTGCCGGGCCCGAAATATCGTATAAATCCAAACTACACGGAACAAACATGCACCGGTCAGGGACACCAGCATGGGCATGACAGAATATCCCATACCTCTCAGGGAACCCACCATCACATCCATCATGCCGCAGAGACAATAGGTGGTGCAGATGATACTCATACGGAGGATGCCATATTGGATCACCTCCGCATCAGAGGAATACAACTGAAGCAGCACACCCGACCCCAGATAAGCGAGATTGCCCAGCGCCAGTCCCACCGCAATCACAAGCCCCTGACATATGAGCAGAATTTTTCCGATATGTTTATAATTTCTGGCTCCGTAATTCTGTCCGGTAAAGCTGATTACCGTCTGGGAAAAAGCATTCATGGCTGTATACACGAATCCCTCGATATTGGAGGCCGCCGTATTTCCGGCCATGGCAATGGAACCGAAGGAATTCACGGAGGACTGAATCAGTACATTGGAGATGGAGAACAGAGAGCTCTGCAACCCTGCCGGCAGCCCTATCTGGAGCATTTTCTTCAGCTTGTCAGGAGCGACCCGCAGTTTTGCAAGCTCCAGTTTATAATCCGCATCCGAAAGAAGCAGACATCGCAACACCAAAATCGCGGAAATTGCCTGGGATACCACGGTAGCCATGGCAACGCCCGCCACTCCCAGAGAGAATACAATCACAAAAATCAGATTCAGTATCACATTGACCACTCCCGCACCCAACAGATAATACAGCGGACGTCTGGTGTCTCCCACGGCGCGCAGCACTGCCGCACCAAAATTATAAAGCATGGTAAAAGGCATGCCGATAAAATAGATTCGCATGTACAGCACGGACTGCCCGATGACATCATCCGGCGTTCCCATCCATGTGAGCGCAGGGCCTGCCACCGCAATACCAACAAACACCAGTACACAGCCGCTGACTAATGCAGTCAAAAGAGCCGTGTGAACCATCTCCGACAGCTCCGACTTCTGTCCCGCGCCATAAAAGCGCGCCACCAGCACATTTGCCCCGATGGAAAGCCCGATGAAAAGATTCACCAGCAGATTGATCAGCGAGCTGGTGGAACCCACCGCCGCCAGCGCCTCGCTCCCGGCAAATTTCCCCACCACCACAATATCTGCCGCATTAAAGAGCAGCTGCAAAATACCCGACAACATAAGCGGGATATAAAAGATAAGAAGCTTCCCCAAAAAGGGACCGCTGCACATATCAATCTCATATTTTCGCGCATCTGATTTTGTGCGGATACCGGATTGTTCCGCCATAACTCATTCCTCCCTCCCATGTCGGCTGACATGACGAAACTTGTCAATCGTCAATCAGTCGGCACGTCAATCGGGCACTGTCTGACTGACAGTGCCCGCATCTTCCAATATAAAATATAAAGCTTATCGACCGCTGTTAATGTAATTTACCAATCCTTCTGCAGCGATAATCTTCTGCATAAACTCCGGGAAAGCCTGTCCCTGAAAACTGGTTCCCTTCGTCACATCGGTAATCACTCCTGTGTCAAAATTCACTTCCACCTCGTCTCCGGCCTCGATTCCTCTTGCCGCATCGGGACACTCAATGATGGGAAGTCCGATATTGATGGCATTGCGATAAAAAATCCTGGCAAATGTCTCCGCGATGACGCAGCTCACTCCCGCGGCCTTGATGGCGAGGGGCGCGTGCTCTCTCGAAGAACCGCAGCCGAAATTCTTCTCTGCGACGATAATGTCGCCCTTCTTTACATTCTTGATAAAATCCTTGTCGATATCCTCCATACAATGTGTCGCAAGCTCCGCAGGATCGGAGGAATTCAGGTATCTTGCAGGGATGATGACATCCGTATCCACATTGTCGCCGTATTTAAAAACCATTCCTTTTGCGTTGTTCATATTTACTCCCATCTGCGCACTGCAGCGCGCACTCAAATTTTATGTTTTTTATAACTCGCAGGGGCAGGAAATCTTGCCCGTAACGGCACTGGCGGCCGCAACGGCAGGGCTTGCCAGGTAAATCTCGGAGTTCACATGTCCCATACGTCCCACAAAGTTCCGATTGGTGGTGGAGACGCAGCGCTCTCCCTCCGCAAGAATGCCCATATAACCTCCCAGACAGGGGCCGCAGGTAGGCGTACTCACAATGGCGCCCGCTTCAATAAAGGTCTTTAAAAGTCCCTCTTCCATGGCCTGCATATAAATCTTCTGTGTGGCCGGAATCACAATACAGCGCATGCCCTTTGCCACATGACGGCCGGCAAGAACCTCGGCAGCCTTGCGCAGATCGTCCAGACGCCCGTTTGTGCAGGAGCCGATAACCACCTGGTCGATACGGATATCGTCCATCTCGTGAATCTCGTCGATGGTATGCGTGTTCTCAGGCAGATGAGGGAATGCCACGGTGGGGCGAAGCTCACTCAGATCAATAGTATACTCTTCATCATACACTGCGTCCGCATCCGCCTCATAAATCTTATATTCTCTTGTACTGTGTTCTTTCATATAAGCAATCGCAAGATCATCCACAGGGAATATACCGTTCTTGCCGCCCGCCTCAATGGCCATATTGGCGATGGTGAAGCGGTCATCCATGGACAGATTGGCAATGCCGTCCCCCACGAACTCCATGGACTTATACAGCGCACCGTCCACGCCGATCATCCCGATGATATGTAAAATCACATCCTTGCCGCTGACCCACTTTGCGGGCTTACCGGTGAGGTTAAATCGAATGGCGGAAGGAACCTTGAACCAGGCCTTTCCGGTAGCCATACCCGCAGCCATATCCGTGCTGCCCACGCCTGTGGAGAAAGCTCCCAGCGCGCCATAAGTACAAGTATGTGAATCCGCGCCGATAATCACGTCCCCGGCCACAGTCAGGCCCTTCTCGGGGAGCAGCGCATGCTCGATTCCCATCTCACCCACCTCAAAATAATTGGTGATCTCGTTTTTACGAGCAAACTCTCTCACACATTTACAGTGCTCTGCGGACTTAATGTCCTTATTGGGAACAAAGTGGTCAGGCACCAGAGCAATCTTGTCCTTATCGAACACGCCGTCCACTTTCATTTTATCCATCTCATGAATAGCCACAGGGCTTGTGATATCATTGCCCAATACCAAATCCAGATTTGCCTCGATCAGCTGTCCGGCTTCCACCCGCTCCAGTCCTGCAGCGGCAGCCAGAATCTTCTGCGTCATTGTCATACCCATAATCATTTCCTCCATTGCGCTATCTAAAAATGCCTTACTTGTTATCATAGCATAAACAGATGAATTTTTCAAACACCATTTCGCGGACTTCAAAACCCCGGAAAAGATTCCCCGGGGTTTTCTCTGATCCTGCTCAAAGAACTGATCTTTAATATATATCATTTAAAATGTCAATGGAAACAATCAATGTTCCGTCCGCCTTGTAAAATGCCGCACGCACAGCGTCCAGAGTAATACCGTAATTGTTGTCAAAATTTTTGAAGACCGACTCCATAGTGGCACGCTGACTCTCCGCCACACTTTCAATATAGCTCTGCAGTTCATCTTCAGAATAGTTCTCCAGTCCCGATGACTGATACGTCTCATCGGACATATAATACTCATACACCAAGGTGTTTCCGTCCGCGGAAAAATCTATGGTCATCCCGGTAGAAGCGAGAACATTGTTCATGGCCTCTACCGTCAGTACTGCCTCATCGGACTCTATCCAGGCCTGAAGATCGTCATAAGCTCCCAAAAGGGTGGAATCGCCGGATGCGGACGGCTCATAATCCTCTGTACTATCCTGCTCGTAAATGACAGAACCTTTGTTGTTGAAGACTCCATCCTTAAAAGTCTCGGCGTTAAAAGCCTTCCCGCTCTCAGTGGTCGAATTGCCACTCTTCACCATTTTGCCACAAGCAGAAAAAAACAGTACCAGAGCTAATGTCATCGCCAGTGCCAAAATTTTTTTCTTCATAAATACTCCCCGCTCCATTCTTTGTGTTGCATTCTTTGCATTAAACATAAACATGGCAATTATACCATGCCCCTTGCACAAAGACAAGTTTGGGTTTGTAAACTTCTGCATATCTAAACTTCTACATATCTGTGCCCATCATGCTCCACACTGTGGTCACTTTGAACAAATCTCCGTCCACCTCGATCTCCAGCTGTCCTCCCTGAAGCTGGGCAAAACTCTTGGCTATGGCAAGTCCCAGACCGCTCCCCTCGGTATTTCGGGAGGCGTCTCCCCGCACAAAGCGCTCCGTGAGTTCCTCGGGATTCACGGAAATCTCCTGTGCCGTGATATTCTTCAGCACTATGATCACCCTGCCCTTCTGCACCTTCCCGGAGACATATACTCTGGTTCCGGGCATGGCATACTTGGCGATATTACCGAACAGATTTTCATAAATGCGGTAAGTGCGCTGAGAATCCAGGAGCAGAGGCACCTTGCTCTCGGGCAGATCCAGCCGCAGATTCAGATTCTGCTCCGCCATTTTATCACCCATCTCAAAGGCCACCTGTTTCACCAGATTCATGATGTCCACTTCCATCAGATTGAGACTCATGTTCTGGGAATCCGCTTTGCTGATTTCAAACAAATCTTCGATCAGAACCTTCAGCCGCAGGGACTTGCGCTCCAATGTATCCAGATATTCCGCGCGCTGTTCCTCCGTGACAGAGTCTTCCTTCAGTAGATTGATATAGGTGATGATGGCCGTAAGCGGCGTCTTCAGATCATGAGACACATTTGTGACAAGCTCCGCCCGCATCCGCTGGCTCTTCGTCTCGTCTTCCACAGCCTTTCTAAAACCCTGCTGAATGCGCTGTATCTGGGGCTTAAAAGTCTCAAATACTCCTAAATCTTCCTTGATCTGCACATTGAGATTGCCCTGAGCAATCTCATAGATTGCTTTGAGCAGAATTGAATATTTTTTCTGGAGATCAGAGATATATTTGCGCAACACAATATACAACAGAATCGAGTAAAACAGCGCCGCCGTAAATCCACCCATGCCCAGACTGCTGATAATTAAAAAACTTACTCCGTTTATCAAAACCAGCTTCAGAATCATTCTATTGGCTTTGCGTGTCACATCAAAATGAAGGAACGTATCATAAGTTTGGCTGAGCTTTGATTTGATATACGGGAAAATCTGATATATCAGACAGCGCTTTTTCACATACTTCCGGAATCCAAGACTTCTGATCTCCCGCAGGCTACAGCCGATATACCAGGCAGTTCCAAACACTGCCGTCAAAAGCAGCAGGTCTGCCCCATAGAGCAGGAGCGTTCCCACAGAATCATGCCCGATCTTAATAATACTCTCCAGGGCTGAAGACGCTATCCCGCTGCGGAGCGCGGCAAGCATACATATAGATAAATACACTCCGACTCCGAGCCCCACATACAAAACAACCAGCAAAAATTCCAGAGAATATCGGAACCGTCCCTCCCGGGCCTTTTCCCCATTTACCATCCTCGTCTCATCAATGGGCAGAAAAATTGCCGCAAACAGGACAAACAGCCAGAGACAAGCAAGAATACTGTCCGCCCCACAGCTGAAGTAGGTATAATAACCGGTCTCGTTCAGGTAATACATATTGTTCACCAGATACAACGCATTGCCCTTCTGAAGCTTCGACCACTCCTCTTCAGAGATACTGTAGACCACGCGGCAATTTGCGGGCGCGCTTAAGGTCATATAGGTATTCAGTCCCACATCCGCGGCCTGATCCAGCTCTACATAAGCAGTGTCATTCTCCAGCCGGATGGTTCTGGCCGCCTGACTGGCCAGCTTGCGAATCTCAGTGGAATCCGCCCCGAACTTTGCATTTTCCACTGTACAATTGCCGTTTGCATCAAACAAAAAGGCCAGATACAGATGCTGATCTTCAGGAAGCATCTGCGTCTGATCCAGATTGCCCACGCGCTCTCCGGTCTGCAGATTCTCGCAGCTATAGCCAAAAGAAGTATTCAGACTGGGAAGCGTGGATTCCAGTTCCTTAAGATCATTTTCCAGCCATCTCAGATAAGTATATACTCTCCCGCAGTCGGCGGGAAGCTCATCAGGCATATAAGTCTCTACCTCATCCGCATACCATAATTGCTGCAGATGCTCATCCAGAACCCACTGACAGCCCTCCCGCGGCTTTACAAAGAGTTCCGTATAGTCCATGGGCTCAGAAGCATTTCGCATCTGTAGATCCCGATAAAGCACATAGCTGCTCCGCGCGAGCCAGTCCACAGTGCTCTGCCATATCAGCGGACTCCTGTCCCGGAGAACTTCACAGCGTCTGTCAAACAGTCCGTAACAGGACATAAAGATACCGGAGACGACCAGACAGATTATCAGGCCCCATGTCATTCGTCTGGGATATTTTTTCATGAAATTGATAATTTTCAAGTTTTCCGTCTGCGCTCCCATAAAAATCCTCATTGCTTTTCGATTTTATAACCTACTCCCCAGACCACTTTCAAATACTTTGGATTCTTGGGGTCAATCTCAATTTTTTCCCTGATGTTTCTCACATGCACCATAATTGTGTCCGTGTTTACCGCCCGCTCATTCCACACCCGCTCATAAATCTCATCCGCGGAAAAGACTCTGCCCGGGTTCTTAATCAGAAGCTGAACGATCTTGAATTCCATGGGCGTCAGCTTCACCGGCTCATCATCAACGGTTACCTCCACCGTATCCTCATTCAACTCCAGTCCGCCCACCCGGAAAATATGCTCATTCTCCGCTCCGGCCCCCACTGCGTTCAGATATTTTTTATAACGTCTGAGCTGAGAGTTTACTCTCGCCAAAAGCTCCAGAGGCGTAAAGGGCTTGGTGACATAATCATCTGCCCCCATATTCAGGCCCATGATCTTATCCACCTCCTCGGACTTGGCAGAAAGCATGATCACGGGAAATTCATAATTTTCAGCCCGCAGCTTCATGAGCATGGTCACACCATCCATCACAGGCATCATAATATCCACAATGGCCAGATGGGGCTCTTTATTTCTGATGATGTCCAGGCCTTCCCTGCCATTCGCAGCAGTCACCACCCGGTAACCCTGATTGCGCAGATAAATCTCCACGCCACTGCGGATTTCGTTGTCATCCTCCACCACCAAAATACAATAGTCTTCCATATCCGGTCCTCACCTTCTGTAGATTCTGCACCAGCCTTTTGCCCGGCGGACGCAATATAAAATAAGTATAGACCGAAATAGTCCGACATGCAACCTTATATAACATCATATAGCGTCACAACTTGTCCAGCCATTCAAAAATCCGAAAAATCTGATCTCCCATCAGATATCCCGCCCCCACAAAGACCAGATTCCAGACGGCAATCCCAAACGTGGAGCTGACGATATAAGACTGGAGGGGCATCTGCATCACTCCCGCCGGAATAGAAATCAGAGTACGCAGCATGGGAATCAGCCTGGCGACAAAAAGTCCCACAGGCCCGTGCAGCCTCACCCAGTCAAGACTTTTCTGCAGGGCCTCCTCCTGCTTCGGAAAATGCTTCAGATAAAGCTTCATGAAATACCATCCGCCCTTTTTTCCGATAAAATACAACACCAGACTGCCCAGAAGCCCTGCGGCCACCGTGATTGCCATCACCCACAGGAACGGAATCTGGCCTCTCGCCGCCATGACTCCCGCAAACGGCATGATAATTCCCGCCGGAAATCCCGGAAGATTCAGGTATTCCAGAAAAACGATCACAAAGATAGCAATGCCGCCATATTGTGTAAAATACATGGTCAAGGCTTCAGCATTCATTAAAAAACCCCCTTACACTGATTGACAGCAACAGTCCACACAACTCGTGTCCGTTGTCAACCAGTGTAAGGGGTAAAAATAAAGTCCGCCGACAAAAAAATCCAAAGAAAAACTAAATTTTTACTTAAAATTCGTTTGATTGAGAGACTCAGCTCTGAATCTTCTTCATCTGATAAAATCTCCCCTGCAGCGCTATGAGCTCATCATAAGTCCCATATTCTACACAGCGCCCCTCGTCTATCACCGCAATCTTGTCCGCATCCCGGATCGTGGAGAGCCGATGAGCCACAATGAATGTGGTGCGGTTTGCGGTAAGATTATTCACCGCCTCCTGAATCAGCTTCTCCGAGATACTGTCCAACGCGGAGGTGGCTTCGTCCAGCACAATCACTCTGGGATCGCGGATCAGCGCCCTAGCAATGGAAACACGCTGTCTCTGACCGCCCGAGAGCTTCCCGCCATGCTCTCCCACCTTTGTGTCCAGTCCGTCCGGAAGCGAGTCGATGAGCTCCTTTAAATTGGCGGCCCGTATGACTTGATCCAATTGTGCGTCCGTCACATTCTCACAGCCGTAGGTGATATTGTCCCGTATGGTGCCTGAAAAGAGAATCGAGGTCTGGGGCACTACCGCCAGATACTTCCGGTAGCTGCGTAAATCAATCTCGTTTAAATTCTGTCCGTCCAGCAGAACCTGTCCTCTGTCGGTGAGATAAAAACCGATCACCATGTTCAGAATGGTGGTCTTGCCCACTCCCGACTCTCCCACCAGAGCGAGGGTCTCCCCGGGCGCCACCTCCAGATTCAGGCCGTTTAAAGTATTCTTTCCGCCATCCTTATAGCCAAAGTATACATCCTGAAAAGTAAATCTGCCCTGCACGTCCGCAATTTTTCTTTTGCCATCATTGCTCTCCACATCATCAGACAAAATCACCTCGCCGATGGAGGTGACAGACTCTATACCCTTTGCAATAACCGGCACCAGCGCGATGATGGCTGATACCTGATTGACAATCGTTGCAAAATAATTCTGATAGAGAGCAATATCTCCCACCATAATCTGGCTCTGCAGCGCCAGATATGCCGTAAATCCGAGACAGATCACCTGGAATATCTGAAAGATAGCCCAGCCCACGGAGCCGAACAGCGCCTGTATCAGATCCAGCTTATAGCCTTTCTCCGCCACGGCAAAGAGCTGGCTGCTCATCTTCTGCACTTCTTCCTCTTCCAGAGCATGGGCCCTTGTCACAGGAATCAGCTCCACCATCTCCATGACCCGGGCAGAGGTCTCCTCCATCTCTTTTCTGAATTCAGCATTGCGCTTTTTCATCACACTGCGGAAGGTCACCATGGAGACCGCCGCGATGGGCGTAGTCAGCAGAAAGAAGAAAAACACTATGATACTCTTGTTGACAGTCACCACCAGCGCCACGATAATATTCAGCGCGATATTCAGCACATTTAGAAACATCTGGGTGGTAAGACCCTCCACAGCCTCCACATCCCGCATGATCTTGGACTGCAGCCGCCCTGAGCGGGTCTCCACATGATAAGCGATGGAAAGCTGCTGAAGCTTTCGTATAAGAGCCTTTCTAAGCCCTGTCTCCGCGTAGCGCGTGGCCTGGCTCTTATAATCTGTATAGAGATAATTCATGGGCACATTCACAGCAATCAGCACAATCATCAGAATCGTGTAAAATACCGTGTTGCGCAGACAGTCCGGATTCCCGGCAGTAATGTCGTTTATGATATTGGCCGTGACGATGGGCAGAATCCACACACAGGCGTGCTTGATGAAAAAGAATAAAATAGCAAGCACAAACTTATGATAATTTCCCTTGTACACAGCCAATAGTATCTTCAGAGGATGTCCTTCATATTTGCGGTAACACTCCGCAATCCATGTCTCCGGCTCGATTCCCTTCGGGGGCCGCATCTTCCTCTCGAATGAATTTTTTGAACTTTCGCTCATACACTTCTCCCGGCCGCATCAAAGGCCGCAAGTCTGAAGGTAGTCCAGACTTGTTCCGATCTTATCCAGACCGCTCACTTCCAAAAGCATACTGCACTTCAACAGGTCATGCTCCTGAATCAGCTCAAAAATATGCGGCCAGTCAATCTTACCGCATCCCAGCGCCAGATGCTCATCACGATTCAGATGATTGTCATTTACATGAAAATGGCGCACATAAGGCCCCATTACATCAAGCCACTGCTCCGGTTTATCTGTGACTAACAGCATATGCCCGATGTCAAGACAGATTCCAAAACGCTTGTCCTCCTCCAGCATTGCCGCCAGCTCTGCCAGCTCCAGAGGGGATTCGTCAAACATATTTTCACAGTAAATTTCTATCTTATCATTCTGTCTAAGCAGCATCCGCACGGTGTCAGCCATAACCCTCAGCCAGTTGGAGCGAAATTTGTGATCTCCCACCAGCCCGGGCATCAACCCGGTGTGAAAGACAACGCCGCGACAGCCCAGCTGTCCTGCAATGTCCACTGACTGCTGCATACGATAGATGCTGTGTCTGCTGATACCGCTGTCCCAGCTGAAGGGAACAATATCATAAAAAGCGCCGTGCATGGTATCGATTCCCTCTGGCCTGCCGAGGCTTTTATATAAAGCAATGCGCTGTGCCAGAGCCTCTTTGTCGTCCAGCAGAGCCGGATTAAAAAAATCATTATATTCAAACCCGAGAGAATGTTTTTCGGCCAATTCCACATAAGTATCCAAATCCTGCAGATTGGGGATAATATGAGTTACCTTCCTATTATCTGTCATGTCTGTTATACCTCACATTCTATGACTCATTCTTCCATTGGGACAACGGAGGTTTCTCGTCCATCTCCCTATAAGCCGCCTGAAATAATTCCCGTACCTGTTCGTCGATTTTGCCCTCTGCCGCCATATCTGCAAGCATGGCAAACGCCTTGTCGTCCTGAATGGACTTCTTGTACGGACGGTCGGCGCTGGTCAGAGCTTCAAACATATCAATCACTGTCAGGATTCTGGCCTCAAAAGGAATCTCATCCCCCTTCAGCCCTCTGGGATAACCGCTTCCGTCCAGATATTCGTGATGCGCCCCGGTCCACTGAATGATATGCGGATACCTTTTCCCGAAATTCATCTTTCTCAGATAGGTTTCCGTGTATGTGACATGGGAACAGATAATGTCCCTCTCTTCCTGCGTCAGATTACCCCTCTTCACCGTCAGGCATTCCGTCTCCTCCTGCGTCAGATAAGGAATCTGTCTGCCGTCTGCGCCTATGTATGTCTTTGATGCCAAATCTGTGATATAAGCGATATCCTCATCCGACAGGTTCGGCATTGTGTTGATTTTCTCCGTGTACTCTTTGGCCTGTGTCAGATATTCGCTGGCTTTTGTCCACTTCTCTTTGTCTATTCTGCCCTCCAAATAATCGATATAGTACAGAGAAGCCAAATGGTCAAAACGCTCCTCCACCAAGGGCTGTCTCTTGTCCAGACGGGTCTTCTTATTAATCACCTCATTGGGAATGACCATCTTCCCGATATCATGCATCAACGCGGCCATCAGGAGCTCATCCCGCTCCTCAGCCGTGAAACAATGTTCGCACAGCCCCTGCTCATGCTGTCTGTTGATGTAATCCACCAGCACTTTGGCATAGAGCCAGACATTCCGGGAGTGATAATAATTGTAGGGAATACGGGTGTCTATAGCGTCCGTGAACACCTGTGTGATGGTGAACATCAGCTGTTCCATCTCCTGGACATACTTCATGTTGGAGACAGCCACCGCAGCCTGAGACCCCAGAGACTCCAGTATCTTTTCGTATTCTTTTTTATAGGGCACCACATCCTTCGCCTCATTCTGGGCATTGATAAGCTGCACCACACCCACCAGCTTCTCCTCGTGATTCACCAGAGGAAAGACCAGCATGGACTGGGTGTGATACCCTGTCAATTTATCATACTCTCTGGGTCCGCTGAAATTAAACTCCTCACAACTGTACACATCGTCTATGTTCAGCAGCTGCCGGTGTATGGCAGAATATGCGCAGACATTCCTCTCATCCATGGCAACCGGCGGATATTGCTCTCCGCTCATTCCCTTGCGGTTGACATGGCGGGACACCGTTTTGGTGATACAAAACTTTAATTGGTCCTCTTCATACAGGTAGAGGGTTCCGCCGTCGCTGCATGTCAGTTCCATGGCGCAGTCCACAATCTTGGACAACAATTCGTCATAATTTCTCTCTGCAGCCAGCAGAATGCCGATTTCCAATATTTTATCTGCCTGAGTCTTCTGTTCCATCCTTATCCTCAAAACTTATCCTCCAAATTCTGATGCTGATTCTTCAACAAGGAATACTTTGATCTTTTCCTGTTTCCCCTTTAATGTATGCTCACCCAGAAACTCTGCGTGAAAATGCTGTTTTACCCTCTCGTACATCTCCTCGCTGAGAAGCACCTGTCCGCTCTTTGCGATACTCTCCAGTCTCTCCGCAGTGTTTACCGTGTCTCCTATGGCCGTATAATCCATGCGGAAATCGCAGCCGATATTGCCCACGATAGCTCTCCCGCAGTGGATTCCCACACCGCAGGCAATCTCCACATTGAAGTCCCGCTTCAGCCCTTCGTTCAGGCCCTCCACAGCTTTCACGATATCCAGTCCTGTCAGCACCGCCTTCAGCGGATAATCCTCCACATCCAAAGGCGCGTTATACACCGCCATCACGGCGTCTCCGATAAATTTATCCAGCGTTCCCTCATGTCTAAAAATGGCTTCTGTCACCTGCCCCAGATAACGGTTCAGTATCCCTACCACTTCACCAGGGGTAAGACTCTCGGACAATGAGGTGAAGCCTCTGATATCCACAAACAGTACTGCGATCTCCTGATTTCTTCCGCCCAGCTCCACCTGGAAATTCTTGGTTCTGGCCAGTTCATCCACCACCTGAGGCGCCATATAGGTGCGGAACACATCCAGTATTTTTTTCTTGCGCACACGCTCCAGAAGATAGCCCGTCACCACCCTGACAAGAGCCACAATAGCCACTCCCAAAACAGGCGTCAGACATTTCCAATATAGCCCCTGGGTATACAAAAGCTTTGCCGCTCCCAACAGAATGCCCTCAAGGAGCAGACCTCCCACCATTCCTACCTGAAAACGGCTGTGAGAGACAAGCCATACATAACCGCCCACGATAACTGCCGCCAGCAATGCGCCGCACCATCCCGGCAGCTCACGGAAGGTCCTGCCCTCCAAAAGCGCATTTACATGGTTCGCCTGTCCTTCCACTCCATTCATGACTGTGCTTCGGGCAATGGGCACCATATACTGATCCATCATTCCGGAACAATAGGCCCCCACCAGCACAATACAATCCTGAAACACTCTGGTATCACAGCGGCCCGCAGCCACATCCGCATAAGAATACACCTCATACATGCCCGGTGCAGCCGTATAGTCAAAACCGTAAATTCCCCGACTGTCTGTGGCCGGCACAAGAAGAGACGAAGCATCCTCCCCGCCATTCTGTCCCATAGACTGCATGTATCTGGCATAGACCTCATATGCAAAATTATAGGTGGTCTCTCCGCTCCAGTCCACCGAGAGCAGAGCGCGCCGTACATAATTATCCGTATCCTGCACAGTGTTGGTAAAGCCGTTATAACTCACCGCATCCAGGGCTTCATAGGGTTTCTCAACCTGCGCCACATGCATGGTATTCATCTGAAGACTACCGTCAGCCTGCGGCTCCAGTTTGGCCTCATAGGAGATATAGGAGGCCATCACCACATTGTCATACTTCGCCGCAGCCTCCGCCAGAGCTCTGTCGCCCTCTTCGTCGTGCCCGCCGAAATAATTGATATCGAAAGCAATCACGGCCGGAGCATATGCCTCGTCAAAAGCATTGAGCAAATCCGCCGCCTGCTGTCTGCTCCACCCGGAAAAAGGCCCCAGCTCTTGCAGGGAAGCTTCGTCTATTCCAATGATTTTGATTCTGTTGTCCACCGACTTCTCATGAACAAAAAGGCTGTCACCCAGCCATAATTCTCCACTGTCAAAGGGTGCCGCATACGCAAGCACCCCTGCCAGAAATCCGGCCAAGGCTGTGAGCAATACCAGCCTTGCCCCCTGTGTCGATTTATTTTTATCTTTCATTATATTACCCTATGATTTGGGAACTTCCGGCTTGGAATTCTCAATAATACTGTTACAAGGATAAGTCTTGGTTTCTGTCTTGTGAATATAAGGATAATACTTCCTGCCCTCTTTATCCTTCCAAATAGGATACAGAGCGGTATCCTCCGTCACTACATCTTTATCATAATCCCACACTTTTCCGTCTATCGTACACCAGCCTACATGAGTGAGATCCGACTTCTCGGGAATCCATCCCTCTGGTGTCATGCTCACTGTGACATCCGCCGGCTTCTGCAGCTTACTTCCGCTGTCAACGGAATTGTTCTCAACAAAATTAATGGGTGCGGTATCCATAATAGTAGAATACTTGCTGCCGTCCCAATCATCGCCCCATAACGCAATGTAGGGCAGATAATAGGCCACTCTGCATTTTTTAGCGGGTTCTTCTGTCGAAGGCTCCTCTGAGGAAGGTTCTTCTGAAGAAGGTTCTTCTGTCGAAGGCTCCTCTGAAGAAGATTCCGTAGGCTCCTCTGTGGGCTTTGGCTTCGACGGTTTTTTCTTCGGGGGCTTATCGTCCGAATCATCCTCCTCAGACTCTGCCTCCGTTGACTCCGGAACAGACTCGGGTTCCGACGACTCTGTCGGTGCCGTTACAGAAGGCTTCGTAGGATTCTCTTTCACCGGCGCGGTAGTCGTCGCCTGGGACGGTTCCGTAGACTTCTCTGCGGAAGGCACTGTCGCATTCTCACCGGTCTCTTTCTCACCGGAAACTGTTGTTTCCGCTGAAGCTGATGTCTGCTCTTCCTCGGAGGAAGGCGTCTCGGACTCTGCAGAAGCAAGAGCCGTAATCACATCCATATTCAGCGCCCTTCCCGACTGCTCTATTTTTCGCAGACGCTCCAGCATCTGCCCATTCATCTGTTCTTCTGTGATAGTGCCCTGCTCTGTCAAAAACTTTACAGGAGCGCTGTCGGTAAACTCAGTATATTCCCCGGCGTGATACTCACGGGGCTCCGCTCCGTCCGGAGCAACTGCCACGCAGCCGTCATAGACAAGGACTGAAATAGTTCCCTCCTCATCGGCGTTCTCACTTTCATTCTTGCGCACCTCAAATACTGTTCCTCTGACCGACATGGTAGCGTTGGGGGTCACTATATCATAGGAGGCATCCTGACCCAGCGGGTTCTGAATTTCACTCAACACACTGCCCGCTTCCAATTGTATGGAAGTCCTGGCGGCGGCCTCGGTTCCCTGAGCGTTTACTTTCATGGCCCCGCACTCGCCAAGCATCACATATTTATCCGTGTCCAGACGCAATACCACATAGGCATCCTGCCCTGTGGTCAGATAATCGCCTGAGACCAGATTCATGTTCACTGACGCATTGAGACCGGAGATTCCTTCTCTGTCGATAGTCACTGTCCCGTCCATTTCCACGATTTTAATGGAGCGGTAGGACTGATGCTGATTCTTCCATATCAGTACCCCTGAAACAATGACGATCAATGCAACCACCGCAGCGGAAATCGCCAATATTGTTTTCTGACTTATCCTCTTTTCCATGTTGCATGCCTGCCTTTCCATTTCCAATTTCTGTTTTTGACTTTCTGCTTTCCAGTTAAATCCTTTACTTCCATAAATTAATATAAGCCTAAAGTCAAATATTTGTCAATCTCTCAATTGCCCTGATTGACAATATTTATGTTATTATCGGCATCAAATGACCCATACAAAAGAGGGAGGATGCATTTTTTTGCATCCTCCCGTCATAAACAGCCGTTTTTAGTTGTTGATCAGCTTGTCTTCCTCGTTGTTCCAGCTGTAGAGCTTGCGAACCTCCTCGCCTACCTTCTCAGCAGGATGCTCGCTTGCAAGCTTTCTCATGGCCTTGAAATGAACCTGCTTGCCTGCGGGCGACATATCCAGCAGGAAGTCCTTTGCAAAGGTACCGTCCTGAATATCGCTCAGAATCTTCTTCATGGCCTTCTTGGTATCCTCGGTGATAATCTTCGGGCCAGTGATGTAGTCGCCGTACTCTGCAGTGTTGGAGATGGAATATCTCATGCCTGCAAAACCGGACTGATAAATCAAATCCACAATCAGCTTCATCTCATGGATACACTCAAAATATGCGTTTCTGGGGTCATAACCAGCCTCAACCAGGGTCTCGAAACCGGCCTGCATCAATGCGCAGACACCGCCGCACAAAACAGCCTGCTCACCGAAGAGGTCAGTCTCGGTCTCCGTGCGGAAGTTGGTCTCCAGAACACCTGCTCTGGCGCCGCCGATGCCCAATGCGTAAGCCAGTGCAATATCCTGTGCCTTGCCGGTCGCATCCTGCTCCACAGCAATCAGACAGGGAACGCCCTTGCCGGCCTGATACTCACTTCTCACAGTATGTCCGGGGCCCTTAGGCGCGATCATGGTCACATCCACATTTGCAGGAGGCACAATGCAGCCAAAGTGAATATTGAAGCCATGGGCAAACATCAGCATATTGCCCTCCTCCAGATTGGGCTCGATATCCTTCTTGTAAAGGTCAGCCTGCTTCTCATCGTTGATCAGAATCATGATGATATCAGCCTTCTTTGCAGCCTCAGCCGCGGTATATACCTCAAATCCCTGTGCCACAGCCTTATCCCAGGACTTGGAACCCTCGTACAGACCGATGATGACATGACATCCTGAATCCTTCAGATTCAACGCATGAGCATGTCCCTGGCTGCCGTAGCCGATGATTGCAATAGTCTTACCGTCGAGCAGGGAAAGATTACAATCCTCCTGATAAAAAATCTTTGCCATTTTTCTATTTCCTCCTTATTGTTTAAAAAAGATATTAAAATACATATATAACTGATAGGAGCAATCTCCTAGAGCTAACATAACTTCTCTCACAGCATGGTGACATTCTCTATACCCCTGCAGAGCCCCGCAATACCTGTGCGCGCAATCTCAAGGATCTCATAATCGTCCAAAAGTCCGATAAACGCTTCAATCTTGGACTGATTGCCCGTAAGTTCGATAATCATGCACTCCGGCGCCACATCGATAATCTTTGCACGGAAGATGTCCACAATCGCCGAGATGCTCTGGCGCTGTTCCGCCATGGCTTTCACCTTGATCATCACCAGCTCTCTGTAAACACTCTCGTCAGGCTTCAATTCCTTGATATCCCGAATGTCCACCAGCTTTGCCAGCTGCTTTTCTATCTGTTCCAAAATCTCGTCGTCACCGCTTGTCACAATCGTAATCCGCGTGTATCTGGAATCCGCCGTCACGCCCGCTGTGATACTCTCTATATTATAGCCTCTGCGGGAAAAGAGCCCCGAAATCCGGCTCAAAACCCCGGAGGTATTGTCAACTAACAACTGAAAAACTTTCTTTTGCATGGCAATTCCTTCCCGACTTATTCTGTTTCAAACTGCTAGCTTATACTATAGCAAGTTAAAGCGTTAATGTCAACCCAAATTCACTCCAGCGCTCCCTCGGAAATACTCTCCACCACAGGCGCGCTTCCCAGTGATATCTCCACCTCCACGCCAAATTTCTGTTCGGGAGTGGTCTCGGCCTCCGGGTCTGTGTACTCCCGCTCTTCTTCATCTCCGTATAAGGATTTGTGCTTCTCCCGCTCCTCGTCCAACGCATGGAGCATGGCGGCATTTTTTGCCATCTGATAAAGCTTGTCGTCATATTCCAGCAATTTTTTCTCGTCCTGCGCGGGAACAATGTCTCCCCTGGCAATCCTTCTGGCTGTTTCCAGCGCCTTGGCCATATCTTCCGCCGCATCCTCCATGGCCTCGCTCTGCTGTTTGGTCGCATAACTGTTGAATTCCGCGACATAGCGATTCCTCTCCGCGTCTCTGTCTGCATAGAATTTATCGCGTGCGTCAAAAAGCGCCTGCAGCGCCTCGTCGGACAATTCGATAGTCACTCCGTCCACGTTCACCTTTCGGGATGCCAACGCCTTTCCTATATCCGCCGCATTGGTGAAAACCACCCGGCTGGTCTCGGTATTCCTGTTTTCCTGTGACGACTGCGCCGTGTAAAAGTTTGTTCTCCCTATGCCATACAATCCCATATCCGATTCCTCCCTGTCATAGATTGTCGGTTCACTCACCTTTAATATCGGCTTATTTTGCCAGAAATCAACCGTCATTCTCCATACATTTTGAGAGTGCAAGGGTTCCCGTGCGGGCCACCTCCACAATACTGATGCTCTGCAGGAGTTTTAAGAACAATCGAATTCTCTCCGGTGTGTCGCAGACCTGAATCATCATAAAGTGCTTGGACATGTCCACGATTTCCGCCTTCATGATATCGCACAGCTCCGTGATGTCCCGACGATTGTTTTTGTTGTATTTTACTTTTACCAGCATCAGCTCCCGGGCGATACACTGCTGCTCCTCAAAGGTCTTCACCTTGATTACATCCAACTTCTTGTTGAGCTGCTTCTCGATCTGTTCGATAGTCCGCTCATCTCCGCTAGACACGATGGTCATACAGGACACGTCCGGCGCATCCGTCTCCCCCACAGCCAGTGAATCAATATTGAAACATCTTCTGGAGAAAAGCCCGGCCACTTTGCAGAGCACACCGGAGCGGTTCTCCACCCAAACAGAATAGATTCTCTTATTCATATCAAATTCCTTTCCTACTCCTATAGCATCTTATCTCACTTCACCAGATCCATGGGGTCGATAAGGCATTCCAACAGCATGGACTCGTCATTTTTCAGGAAGCTGTCGATGATCTCCTCCGCCCGCTCCATATTGGAGAGCCGCAAAAAGGGCAGATCATAGGCCGCAGCCAGCTTTTCCAGATCGGGGCTTCCGGAGAGATCCACCACCGAATAATTGTCCTTATAGGTATAGTGCTGATACTCTCTCACCATGCCCAGATAATTGTTCTTCAGGACAATGATTTTCACCGGAATGTGATGCTGCCTCATGGTGGCAAGCTCCATCATGGACATCTGAAAGGAGCCGTCTCCGCACACGGCAACTACCTGCTTGTCCATGGCAGCCACCTTGGCTCCCATGGCGGCGGGGATGGAATAGCCCATGGTACCCATACCGCCGGATGTGAGAAATCTTCCTTTTTTTACAATGTGATACCCGCAGGACCATATCTGATTCTGGCCCACATCCGCCACATAGACGGCATCGTCCTGCATTTTCTCGGACAGCATGGTGATAAAGGCTGCCGGATCCACATAAGCGGGATTGGGCGTGCGCTTTTTCTCCATGGAGACACGATACTCGTTCAAAGTGTCAATCCACTCTTTACAATCACATTCAAACTCTTCTTTCTCCAAGTCTTCAAAAATATGTCTGGCGTCTCCCACCAGCGGAATGGTGGGGCCGGCATTCTTGCCAATCTCCGCAGGATCCACATCGATGTGAACCAGAACCTTGTTCTTCGTGATGAGATCCGGCTGATTCACGGCTCTGTCCGCCACCCTTGCACCCACCATAATCAACAGATCAGACTCGTTCATGGCACGGTTGGCATAGGCCTTGCCATTATTTCCCACCATCCCGAAATACAGCGGATGCCTGGTGGGCATGATGCCGATACCCATCATGGTGGACACCACGGGGATGTTGTGCTTTTCCGCAAAACTTCTGAGCCCCCGCTCTGCCTCGGCCAAAAGCACGCCGCCGCCCGCACAGATGATGGGATGCTTTGCCCTCTCCAGCTCTTTTACCACCTTCTTGATCTGCACCGCGTTCCCCTTCACTGTAGGCTTGTAAGTGCGAAGGGATATCTCTTCGGGATATTTGAACTTGCCCACCACGGCGTTCTGAACATCGATGGGAATATCGATCAGCACAGGCCCTTTTCGCCCAGTGTTCGCAATGTGAAACGCTTCTTTGAATACTCTTGGTATCTCGTTTGCATCTTTCACCAGATAGCTGTATTTCACAAAAGACTCCACCGCGCCGGTGATATCCGCCTCCTGAAAGACATCGCTCCCCAAAAGCTCACTGTTCACCTGACCGGTGATACATATCAGCGGAATACTGTCCGCAAAGGCGGTGGCAATACCGGTGATGACATTGGTCGCCCCCGGGCCGCTTGTTACCGCACACACACCGGGCCGCCCTGTGATGCGCGACACACCGCTGGCCGCATGCGCGGCGTTCTGCTCCGTGCGAATCAGAATCGTACGGATTTCCGAATCCAAAATACTATTATAAAAAGGACAGATTGCAACGCCCGGATAACCAAACACTGTGGTGACACCCTCCGCCTCCAGACATTTTACAATGGCATCTGCTCCAATCATAATTACTCCTCCTTCTTCTTTGATACCAATCTATTCTAACACAACTCTACCTGCCTGTTCAAGCGCATCGCTTTCTACGCATCCTCATGCAGGCGCTTTGCCAGTTTCACGGCATCCGCCGCATCCTTTGAATAGCCGTCCGCCCCGATTTCGTCGGCATACTCCTGAGTGATAACCGCCCCACCGATCATCACTTTTGCGGGCAGATTTGCCGCCCTTGCATCCGCGATGACCTCCCGCATGCGCTGCATGGTTGTAGTCATCAGGGCTGACAGCGCAATGATCTGCGCATTATTTTCTCTGGCCGCCGCGAGTATCTGTTCAGAGGGCACATCCTTGCCCAGATCGATGACCCGGAAACCATAGTTTTTCAGCATCAACGCCACCAGATTCTTGCCGATATCATGGATATCCCCCTCCACGGTAGCGATGACCACCACTGGCATATCCTTGTTCGACGTCTCCTGTAAGAGCAGAGGCTCCAGCACCTCAATGGCATTTTTCATGGCCTCTGCGGAGGCAATCAGCTGAGGCAGAAAATATTTGCCCTTGTCAAAATACTCTCCTACTTGATTAATTGCAGGCAACAAGGCCTCATTTAAAATCACATCCGGCTTTTCCCCCGCGTCTAATGCCGTCTCGGTAAGTCTGGCAATACCGTTTCGATTGCCTTTCAGAACTGCATGATATAGGACATCTATAGACTCTGACTGCCTTGAGGACTCTGTGGCATTCGAGTCAATGCTTCTCTTCTCAGCAGCATCCTGTGCGGCGGCATCTTTTCCCGGCGAGGACACTGTGCCGTGCTGCGCCGTATCCTTCACAGCGGTTTCTGCCGCAGTCTCCATGGCGGCTTTGACCGCAGTCTCCTGCGCCTCGCGCTTCTCTTTCACCCTGCCGGCCAGCTCAATATAGCGCAAATCCGCTCCATCTTTATTCAATAGTAAATCTGTAGCCAGCGCACAGCACATCAACAGCTCCTGACAGGGATTGGCAATAGCCATAGTAAGTCCCTCCCTGATGGCCAAGGTAAGGAATGCAGTGTTGACAAAACTTCGCTCCGGCATTCCAAAAGAGATATTCGACAAGCCACAGATGGTAGCAAGTCCTTTTTCCCGGCAATATCGGATCGTCTTCAGCGTCTCCAGGGCTGCACGTTTATCGGCTCCCACCGTGGCAACCAGCCCGTCCACCACAATGTCCTCCTTACGCATGCCAATGTCCAGCGCCTGCCGGACAATCGTCTCTACGATACTTATCTTCTCCTCCTGATTCTCCGGCAATCCCTTGTCGGACAGAGGCAGCAAAATGAACATGGCCCCGTATTTAGCCGCCAGAGGCAAAAGCTTTTCAAATTTTTCTTTCTCATAAGAGATGGAATTGATCAGCGCCCGTCCCGGATAATGACGCAGTGCCGCCTCCAGCACTTCCACATGACTGGAATCCAGCGAAAGGGGAAGATTTGTCACTTCGCCGACCTCCTCCAGAACCCGGAGCATCATGGACTTCTCATCGATTCCGCTCATTCCCATATTAATATCCAGAATCTGCGCGCCGCCGGCTTCCTGCTCTTCCGCAAACCGAAGCACTCTGTCCGTATTTCCCTCACGAAGCTCTGCCTGCAATGCCTTTTTACCAGTGGGATTGATGCGCTCGCCCACCACCATAAAATTTCCGTCCAGACCGAATTCCACAGTCATGCGCTCACTGGCAAGATACCGAATTCCCTCCGGGCGGCGGCTCACCTCGGCCCCTTTGCGCTTCCCGAGGCGCTCATACAATGCCCGGATATGCTCCGGCGTAGTGCCGCAGCATCCGCCCAGCACAGTAGCGCCCACTTCATAGAGCAGACACATTTTCTCACCAAACTCCTCCGCTCCCATGTCGTAACAGGTACGGCCTTCCGCATTTAGAGACGGAAATCCTGCATTTGGTTTGGCAATTATTGGTACAGTGGTCACATTTGCGATGTTTTGCAGGATTTCCTTCATTTTTTCAGGTCCTGTGGAACAATTCACTCCGATAGCGCAGGCTCCCAGACTCTCCGCGACCACAGCCGCTGTCCGGGCATCCGTGCCATAGAGCATTCTGCCCTGAGGTTCAAAAGTAAAGCTCACCATCACAGGCAGATCACAGACTTCTTTTGCCGCTATGAGGGCCGCTCTGGTCTCTGCAAGACTCATCATCGTCTCAACCACCAGCAAATCCACCCCTGCTTCCACCAGCAGGCGAATCTGTTCCTTATATACGTCAATCAACGTCTCAAGCTCCATTTTTCCCATGGGCTTTAACTGTTCTCCGGTCATAGTGATATCTCCGGCTACATAGACCTCCCGTCCCCGGGCAGTCCGGGCCGCCCTTTTGGAGATTGCCACCAGATCGCGGATCATGGTTTCCATCTGATTTTCCAGTCCATACTCCGCAAGCTTGATTCTGTTTGCCGTGAAAGTAGGCGCGTAGAGAATATCCGTTCCTGCCGCCACATACCGTTCCTGCAAATCCTGCATCACATCCTGATGTTCCAGAATCCATTGCTCCGGGCAGACTCCTGACGGCATTCCAGCATCCACCAGATTGGAGCCCGTCGCACCGTCCAGATACAGAATGCCCTGTCCGGCTAAATTAAAAAATTCCGCTTTTGTCATATAGATACCCCATCACTTTTTCTAAAATATAGTCAGGCATATTCTCTCCACATCATACCAAGAGACAAAAACCGTCTCTGAGACAAAAACAGTCTCTGAGGCAAAAACAGTCTCTAGAGATAAATATATCACACCACTGCCCACTCCGCAAATAACTTCTTAAGATTTCTGATAATTGTTGCGAACCTATCGGGAATATGATAAATTTGTTAATAGCTTTACATCGGAGGAAAGGGACTTGAAAAAGAAAACTATACGACTGCTTGCAGGGCTGCTGGCCGCTGTCACATTGACAGCCTGCGGTACAGATCCCGAGATTACACAGTTTAAGAAAAAAGTGGACACGTTCTGCACCTCAGTTGCAGAATTAAATAAATCCATCAATGAGATTGATGCTCAGGCCGATGACGCCTCCGAGCTGGCTCTTGCCTATTTAGACCAGCTCGACAAACAGTTTCAGGACTTTGCAGAGCTTGATTTCCCGGAAGAATACGACTATCTGGAGTCTCTCGCCGACGAAGCCGGCAATTATATGAAAGAGGCTGTAAACAGCTATCACGAAGCCTATGAGGGAGAAACCTACGATGAAAATACTGCAGCCTACGCCAGAGAAAATTCCGCAAGAGCATTAAAGCGCGTGCAGATTATTCTGAGCATTCTGCGGGGCGAAGATCCTTCCGAAAACCAGGCTTCCTCAGAGACTGAATAAACACTTCCCATACTTTGATTCCCTGATTTCCAAATTATGATTAGTTAAAGGCTGCTGCAGATTCCTGCAACAGCCTTTATGTATAAACTCACTTAATCATTCTTTATTTCAACACTTGCTTCAAGCCTTATTTCAAGAGCTGAATCTTACCAATCAGAGGAAGCTCTTTCTCCTCCTCCTGGCAGGCATATACAATCCCCATGATCTGAAATACAAACAAAACAACACTCACAATACAAGCAACAATATTAACAATTGGAATAACTGCTAATACATTGCAGATGATCTGGCCGATTGCCAAAACAAGCCCCTGATTCAAATGGAACTTTGCACCTTCCTTATCTCCTGCCAAATATGCAATCAACCAGCCAATAATCCAAAGATACGCCACAATACCTGTTACTTTCTTATCCATAATTTTCTCCTTTTCCGCCCATTAGGACTGTAAACATATCATATCAAAGGGTATAATAACACATGTAAAAGCTTTTGTAAAGATGACTTTTTAAGAAAGATTTTAGGAAACTTTCATAAAAACATAAGATTTTACATGAGGATTCCAAAGCCAAACTTCAAAACATTTTTCAGTATGAAATTCAATGCCAGAACGACCAGCATTCCATACATAATCCACACTTCGAACTTCATCCCTTTTATCAGCGGAACATGCAGCTTCTCAAAAGTATGACTGAGCATAAACCATGCATACATCAATACTACATACATTACCAGCGGATGATACCAGGTTGACAACAAAAAATCCCCGCGCATAAGCGCAATCACAGACCTCGTTCCGCCGCAGCCGGGACAATATATTCCCCAGAATTTCCAGAACAGACATTCCGCCGTTCCTGAAAGTCTCGGCACAATCCACTTTGTGAGCAGAAAAGCGCTGATGATGCCGATGGGCAGCATACCCCATCCTATCCGATAAAGATACTCCTCCGTACTCAATATTTTTTTCTTTTTTTCATTCATGTCAATCAAAAACTCCGGCTGTCGCCACATTCTAAACATACGAAAGTATATCCGTATTCTGTTTTAATACAGAATAAGATGAGCTCTACCTAATGTAGAACTCATCTTCTGTACTTCATTCTCTTTTTTCGGTCTACACATGTAATCAAAGCACTAAGCTTACATCCCTGCCAGCATAGACAATCCGCCGATTGCAAAATAGTAAATCAGCACAATGCAGCTAAACACAGTACCTATGATGGAACAAACCAGACCTGCAGTGCCTACACCGCTCTTGTTCTGCTTACCAGCCACAATAGACATAATCAGTCCGGGAATACCAAAAATAATACCCGAGCCGCAGCAACAGGACAATACAATGGAAAGAATTCCCATCACCAGAGATGCAATCGCAAGACCGGGAGTGCTATCTGAATTGTTCTCCACTACAGGCTCCGTGTACACACTTCCTGTATACTGATTCGTGTTGTCCTGGTAATAGTTGGTTCCAGTACTGGTATTCTCTGTCACCTGTCCATTCTGCTCATTTTGAAAATTCTGTCCATCCATTTGTCTTTCTCCTTTAACCTTAATCTGTTTTCTGATACGTCCTGATCGATATGTCACCAAACAGCGCCATCATCAATCGCTGAAAGCCAATGCTCTCTCCCAAGTAATATATGAGCTCGCTGTCCGGTTTAGGTCTCCATACAGGCTAAAAACTCACACAATGGACAGTATACACGATATCACACGGCTTTGCAAGTGTTTTTATACTTTGAATACCTGCATGTTGTTCTTCAGGCTTTCTGCCTGTCCTGCCACCTCAACGGCATTCGACTGCACATCATGCATCAAACCAGTCAACTCCTCGACGGAAGCGCTGATCTCCTCAGCTGCAGCCGCGTTGGACTCCGAAGTATCGCCCAGCTTCTCAATCTCACCCGAGATATTATGAATCTCTCTCACGGTACTGCCAAGCGCGCTGTCAATCTCGGATACTCTCACACCAATTTCCTCAATATCAGCGTTTACGCTCTCAAAAGATTTGATGGCATCCTGGATGCTCTCAATATTGTTATTGTTGTTTGCCACAACCTCCTCGATACTGTCGGCACACTCCTTAAAGTCATAGGTAATATTTTCGATAATGACCTTAATACTGCTCAAATCTTCGCTGGTCTTCTCGCTCAGATCACGAATGCTTCCGGCTACAACCGAGAAGCCACGTCCTGACTCTCCCGCACGGGAGGCCTCGATGGAGGCATTCAGGCTGAGGAGCTTCGTCTGGGATGCAATCTCATCAATGCTCTTTACAATATCCACCATCTGGGCAATTACCTCATTGGTAGCTTTAATCTTCTCCGCAATGCATCTGACGCTCTCGGTCATACTCTCGCTGCTCTCGCTCACAGATTCAATCTTTTCCTGCATGCTGACACCTTTGTCGCTCAGACGTCCCGAACAATCCACAATATTGGCAACCGAGTGCTGGATATTGTTGCTGCTCTCCTGCACCAGACTTACGGAATTATTCACATCGCTGATTACCTGTGCCATCTGAGTGCTTCCATGTGCCACTTCCTCGATGGCCGTTGCGATTTCCTTGGATGCACTCAGGGTGGAGACTGCCGTCTCCTTGAGCGTTTCTGCCGTGCCATGCACACTGATGCCCACAGAATTGATATTGGTCACCACATTGTGCAGATTGCTCAGCATCTTCTTGACATGGCCGTCCATCTTGGCCACCTCGTCAAAGCCCCTCATGGGCTCCTGGTTTCCTGTCAGGTCGCCGTCAGCAACCTGATTGACAGTCTCGCTCACCCGCAGGATGGTTCTGGCAATTCTTCCTGCCACCAGATAGACCACCACAGTCGATATCAGCAGAATGCCGATCCCCATCCCCAGAATGGAAAGCAACAGCTTGTTCAGAGTCTCCTGAACCTCCGCCTGAGGTTTCCCGGCAAAAACCATGCCGCCCTCCACAGGGACATAATACCCATAATAGCTCATACCGTTTACATTAACATCCGTGCTGAAGTATTCTTTTCCCTGATTGATTACCGTTTCCACAACTTCCGGGGAAGCCTTGGTGCCCACGGCACCCTCTATGGAGCTCTGCACTCTGGTGTCGCCCTCAAATACAGTGATATCTACATCCATATCCTTAAAGGCATAGATATCATCGCTGAGATATCCGTTCAACGCGATAGTCAACTGAGAACGGTTCGCTTCAACCAGTGACTCTTTTGCTAAAATGGTAGAGAACACACTCACTATTACGCCGAGCAGCATCAAAGGAATCAATACCAAAGCTATCAGTTTTGCCTTTAAACCCAATTTCATTCAAGAACCTCCCTCTTCAAAACTTCCCTGTAGTTGTCATCACTTTAAAACTTTCCTGCGGTTGCCGCCTCCTCGATAGATACTGCAACTGCTACGGTCATGCCGACCATAGGATTGTTTCCTGCTCCAATCAGTCCCATCATCTCCACATGAGCGGGAACGGAGGAAGAACCTGCAAACTGTGCATCGGAATGCATACGTCCCAGTGTATCAGTCATGCCGTAAGATGCGGGACCTGCAGCCATATTGTCGGGATGAAGGGTACGTCCGGTGCCGCCGCCGGATGCAACGGAAAAGTATTTCTTGCCCTGCTCAATGCACTCTTTCTTGTATGTACCTGCAACGGGATGCTGGAATCTGGTAGGGTTGGTGGAGTTTCCGGTGATGGAGACATCAACGCCTTCCTTGTGCATGATTGCAACGCCCTCACACACATCGTTTGCACCATAGCAGTTTACTTTTGAACGCAGCCCGTCGGAATAAGACTTGCGGAACACTTCCTTCACTGTGTTGGTATAGGGATCATACTCCGTCTCAACAAAGGTAAATCCATTAATACGGGAGATAATCTGTGCGGCATCCTTGCCCAGACCGTTCAGAATAACTCTCAGGGGCTTGGTGCGAACCTTGTTTGCCTTCTCTGCGATACCGATAGCGCCCTCTGCAGCAGCAAAGGACTCATGTCCTGCCAGGAAGCAGAAACACTCAGTCTCCTCCTCCAGCAGCATCTTGCCCAGATTGCCGTGGCCGAGACCAACCTTACGGGTATCCGCAACGGAGCCGGGAATACAGAAAGCCTGAAGTCCCTCGCCGATTGCAGCCGCCGCATCCGCTGCCTTCCTGCAGTTCTTCTTGATTGCGATTGCCGCGCCCACTGTGTAAGCCCAGCATGCATTCTCAAAACAGATGGGCTGAATGCCCTTCACCTGATTGTAGACATCAAGTCCGGCATCCTTGGTAATCTTCTCAGCCTCTTCAATGGAAGCGATGCCATAGCTGTTTAATACAGAATTAATCTTATCGATTCTTCTCTCATATGATTCAAATAAAGCCATCTCGCGTGTCCTCCTTCTCTTATTCCTGTCTGGGGTCAATAATCTTCACAGCATCAGCGACACGGCCATACTGACCTTTCGCCTTCTCATAAGCAGTGTTGGGATCATCGCCCTTCTTGATGAAGTCGGTCATCTTTCCAAGACTTACAAACTGGTAACCGATGATCTGATCGTCGGCGTCCAGTGCAATACCAGTCACATAACCCTCTGCCATCTCCAGATAGCGGGGGCCCTTCTTCAGCGTGCCATACATGGTGCCGACCTGGCTTCTGAGCCCCTTGCCCAGATCCTCAAGTCCTGCGCCGATGGGCAGACCATCCTCGGAAAATGCGCTCTGGGTACGGCCGTATACAATCTGCAGGAACAGCTCTCTCATGGCAGTGTTGATTGCATCGCACACCAGATCTGTGTTCAATGCCTCCATAACGGTTCTGCCGGGAAGAATCTCGGCAGCCATGGCAGCGGAATGCGTCATGCCGGAACATCCGATCGTCTCCACCAGAGCCTCCTGAATAATACCTTCTTTTACGTTCAAAGTCAGCTTGCAGGCACCCTGCTGAGGCGCACACCAGCCCACACCATGGGTCAGACCGGAAATATCCTTGACATCCTTTGCCTTCACCCACTTTGCTTCTTCGGGAATGGGCGCACAGCCGTGGTTGACTCCCTGCGCTACGGGACACATCTCTTCAACTTCTTTTGAATAAATCATGTGAACTCTCCTTTCGAATCTCTTGCTTATGATAATTGCCCCGGTAAGACCTGCAACCGGAAGTACCATAACTCGTTTCATTATCTCATATTCAGACAAAAAAATCCAGTAGTTTTGACAATTATTTACGCTAAAATCATCCTGTCACACCACGACAGGCCGCTACGCTAAAAGCATCCTGTCGTTTGCGAACTCTCCTCCGCTGACCTCCTCGAATCTGGCAAGCAGGTCTTTCACATGAAGGTTTTTCTTCTCTTCGCCGGAGACATCGTATATCACGCGGCCCTCATGCATCATAATCAGGCGGTTGCCATGGGCGATGGCATCCTTCATATTATGGGTCACCATCATTGCAGTGAGGTGATTTTCGGAGATAATCTGGTCACTGATTTCCAGAACCTTGGCCGCCGTCTTGGGATCGAGCGCCGCCGTGTGCTCATCCAGCAGCAAAAGCTTTGGCTGCTTTAAGGATGCCATGAGCAGCGTGATCGCCTGTCTCTGTCCGCCGGACAAAAGTCCGACTTTACTGGTCATTCGCTCCTCCAGACCAAGTCCCAGGACGCATAACTTCTCCCGGAACAATTCCCGCTCCGCCTTGGAAATACCCCATTTCAAAGTGCGGCTCTGCCCTCTGCGGTAAGCGATGGCCAGATTCTCCTCTATATCCATAGTGGCGGCAGTTCCTGTCATAGGGTCCTGAAATACTCTGCCCAGATAGGGGGCACGCTTGTGCTCAGCCAGTCTGGTGATATCGGTGCCGTCGATGATGATCCTGCCCTCGTCCGTGGGCCAGACACCCGCGATAGCATTCAGCGTCGTGGATTTACCCGCTCCATTGCCGCCGATAATGGTGACAAAATCACCGGGATTCAGATTCAGATTTACTCCGTTCAGGGCCACCTTCTCATTGATAGTCCCACGATTAAAAACCTTGTGGACATTTATGATTTCCAACGCATATCCTGTCTTACTCATGTCCTGGCCACCCCCTTTTTCTGCATATGCTTCTCCTTCAGATAAGGGATTGCCAAAAACAGCGCCACAACAACAGCTGAGAACAATTTCATATAATCCGAAGGCATCTTCAGCCAGAGCACGAACTGATAAACCATGTAGTAAATCACCGCTCCAAGCACCACAGCCAATTGCATGAACGCAAAGGCCAGCTTCCGCTTTGCCGCAAATTTGCCAAAGAGTACCTCTCCGATAATCACGGCAGCCAGACCGATAACGATGGCGCCACGTCCCATATTGACATCGGACGCTCCCTGAAACTGCGCGTAAAACGCACCACACAAGCCTACCATCCCGTTGGAAATCATCAGGGCAAGCACCTTGGTGAAGTCCGTGTTGATGCCCTGGGCCCTGGCCATATTGGGATTACAGCCTGTGGCGCGGATGGCATGTCCGCTCTCCGTCCCGAAATACCAATACAAAATTCCCACAAGCACAAGCAAAAACAATGCAAGCGCCGCAAAAAACAAAAGCTTAGACGTGGTGGTTCCATCCGTCACATAACGCAGAGAGACTACCAGCGGATAATTATCCACACTCACGGGCTGATTGGCCTTCCCCATAATCACCAGATTTACCGAATACAGAGAGAGCTGTGTCAGAATACTTGCCAGAATCCCCGGAATCCCCAGCGCAGTATTCAGAAGTCCCGTCACCAGTCCGGCCAGCATACCGGCCGCAAATGCGATAGGCAAAGTCAGAACCGGCGAGACGCCGCCCCTGATCAACATAACCGATACCGCCGCGCCTGTGGCGATGGAGCCATCCACCGTCAGATCCGCGAAATCCAGCAGACGAAAGGTGATATAGACCCCCAGAGCCATGATACCCCAAATCATCCCCTGTGCGATGGAGCCCGGCCATGCGCGCAGAAGCGCCATGGGATTTAGTGACAAAAAGTATTCCATCTTCTCTCTCCTTTTCCCCTGATTCAAAGACAGGGATACCGCATCTGGCGCCATCCCTATCTCTCAAATCATACTGTTATCAAAAACAAATTTTTATTTACTGCCTTATTCTGCATCGATTGCAACATAATCTGCGGGAACCGTCAGACCAAGTTCTGCACATATCTTTGCATTGTACTTCTTGGTTACATTGGGAGCAAAGCGAACATCCATGGTAGAGACATCTGCGCCGCTCTCCAGAATCTCATATGCCATCTCACCGGTGGTATAGCCGAGATCATAATAACTGATGGAAAGTGTAGCTACGCCACAACCGCCGCAGATACCCTCCTCGCCTGCAATTACAGGAATCTTTGCGGGGCCCACTACATTATAGACAGTCTCTGTAACAGAGGCCAGCGTATTGTCGGTGGGAATATAGAGTACATCGCACTCGCCAACTGCAGCGGTAGTCACCGCCTGCACCTCGTTGGTATCAGCGATGGGATAAGTCTTGTAAGGGATACCGTCCTCTTCCAGAGCAGCCCCGAAAAGCTCAACCTGATACAGAGAGTTTGCCTCTGCAGAACAGTACAGCAGACCCACCTGCTTTGCGTCGGGGAAAAGCTCAACCAGCATATCCTCCTGCTCTGCAATGGGAGCAAGATCAGAAGTTCCGGAGATGTTTCTGCCGGTGGTTCCGGTCCAGTCGCTCAGCTCCAGAGCTGTTGCATAATCGGTCACGGAAGTGCCCAGAATGGGTATGGAAGTGGTTGCTGCAGCCGCAGCCTGCAGCGGAGAGGTTGCGTTTGCAAGAATCAGGTCCACTCCGTCGGACACAAAACCATTACAGATCGTTGACGCGGTCGTCTGCTCGCCCTGCGCGTTCTGCAGATTGAACTTTACCCTGTCGCCCAGCTTCTCCGTCAATGCGTCCTGGAATCCCTGAGTTGCAGCGTCCAGCGCGGCATGCTCCACCAACTGGCAGATACCCACATTGTAAACCTTTTCCTTCTTCGCTCCGCAGCCTGTCAAACTCATAACTGACAATGCTGTCACAAGCAGAAGTGCCATCATTTTCTTTTTCATACTTATCTCCTCCTTGGGTGTTTTAGAGCTTTAATCTGTTAAAGCCCTAAATAATCACAGTAAAATATACACCATAATCAAGATTCTGTCAATAATCTCCCGCCTTCATCGCTTTTGCAGTCACCTCAGATTCTCTCTTAAAGATATGTCTTGCCGGAATAAAGCCACGCACACAGGATGTGGGATAGACATTGGAGTCCCTGCCGATGATGGTTCCAGGATTCAGAACGCTGTTACAGCCCACCTCCACACGGTCCCCCAGCATAACTCCCATTTTCTTCAGGCCCGTCTCCAGCGCAAAGGACTCATCACCCGCCTTACCTTTGACCACGACCAGAGTCTTGTCGCTCTTTACATTGGAGGTGATGGAGCCTGCGCCCATATGGGCTTTGTATCCCAGCACACTGTCCCCCACATAATTATAATGAGGAACCTGAACTTTATTAAAAAGCACCACATTTTTAAGCTCTGTGGAATTCCCCACCACGGCTCCCTTCCCTACGATGGCATTGCCGCGGATAAACGCACAGTGTCTGATTTCTGCCTCCTCGTCAATGATAAGAGGTCCGTTCAGGCATGCAGTGGGCGCCACCGTGGCACTCTTAGCCACCCAGATATCCTGCCCGCGTTTCTCAAAACGCTCCTCCGGCAGCGTCTCTCCCAGTTTCAGAATAAAGTCATGGATAGCCGGCAGAACTTCCCACGGATAGGTGACATCCGCAAATAATTCCGCCGCTATAGTCTCATTTAAATCATATAAGTCCTTCACTGTAATATCCGGCAACATTTCTATTCTCCTTCTCTTCTTTCCTGCTTTCATTTATTGCTTGGTCTTTTATCTGTTCTGCTTCTTGTAATTGGCCTCTGCCGCCTGGAATTGCGCGTAGAGATTTCCCTGATTATTCATCTGCTTGACATAATTGGTGCGTCTGACCACAAAATCGCTGAGCTTTCCCATGTACTCCTCTGAAGTGATCTGCCCCTCCGCCACCTGGGCGAGCCCTTTCTCCCAGCTCGCGGTGAGCGCCGGGTTCAGAAGCGGCTTGATGGCAGCGTCCACCACATCGTAGATCATCTCTCCCATAAGTGTGGGGGTGAGCACCTGAGTCTTTTTATTCAGGGCTAGATACTCGATATTCACCAGCTTTTTCAGGATTTCCGCGCGAGTCGCACTGGTTCCGATCCCGTTGCCCTTGATCTGGGCGCGCAGCTCCTCGTCCTCGATGAACTGTCCCGCATTCTCCATAGTCAGAATAATGCTTCCCGAGGTGTAGCGCTTGGGCGGAGTGGTCTCCCCCTCCTTGATCTCATATTGGCCAAGGGAGACTACGTCTCCCTTTTTTAGTTTCATCAGTAGAGCGCTCAGCTCTGCGTCACATTTCTCTTCCGTCTCGCCGTTCTCCCCAGATGCGTTTTCCCTGCCGCCTTTTTCATCCTTTCCCTCTTTTCCTTCTTTCTTAAAGGAATAAGCAGTAGCCTTCAGATATCCCTCCTGTGTGAGCACCTTGAAATTCGCAAAAAACTTTTCCTCTTTCACCTTTATGCAGAGGGCAAATTTCTGATACGTTGCCGGGGGGTAAAAAATACTCAGAAACCGCCGTGCGATCATCTCATAGACATTTACAGATACAGGCGGCAGTCCCTTCAGATTGTTCAGCCCCTGTCCCGTGGGAATGATTGCATAGTGGTCTGTGATCTGCTTGTCGTCCACGTAGCGGGTCTTTGCTATATTTTTATAGCTGCCCCCTGACAATATCTCCGCCGCAAGCTGTCCCGTCTGCGCATGATTGCGAAGACCGCCGATATTTTTATGTATCTCCTTTGCCACCGCCGTGGAGAGCACTCTGGCGTCCGTTCTCGGATAGGTGACCATCTTGCGCTCATAGAGTTCCTGAACAATGCGCAGGGTCTCGTCGGGACTGATTTTAAACCATTTGGAGCAGTCGTTCTGCAGCTCCGCCAGATTATAGAGAAGAGGCGGATTCTTATTTTCTTTTTTTCGCTCAATCCCCTCCACAACGGCATTTCCCACCGGCTCCTCCTGAAGATGGTTTATGAGCTTCTGTGCCGATTCTCTTTTCTTAAATCCGTTTTCTTTGTAGAGCTCCGGCGAGGCATAACAGACGGACCCCTCCACAGCCTTCCACTCTCCCGTGAAACGCTTATCCTGCAGGCCAAACTCTCCCAGCACACGATAGAACGGTGTCTTGACAAAGGAGCGTATCTCCCTCTCCCTGTTCACGATCATGCCCAGCACACAGGTCATGACGCGCCCCACCGAAATCACCGCCCGATCCCGCTTCAGATAGCCCTTCACAGTTCCACCGTATTTTAAGGTCAGGACTCTGGAGAAATTAATGCCCATCAGATAATCTTCCTTGGCCCGCAGATAGGCGGCGTCACTCAACGCGTCATAGGCCGACAGATCCTTTGCCTCCCGGATGCCGCGCAGGATCTCCTCCTCCGTCTGGGAATCAATCCAGACTCGAAGACGCTTCTTGTCCCGGACTCCGGCCATTTGCTCCACCAACCGGTAGATATATTCTCCCTCCCGCCCGGAGTCTGTGCAGACATAAATTGTC
>JAIDDH010000071.1:53623-74170 GCA_029055435.1 Acetatifactor sp. | reverse complement strand
GGGTAATACCGCTCTCTGCTTTATCCAAGCTATAATTTCTGGCATAAAGTTTCGCAATCACCTATTTTTATAAATTGATTATACTACTTCTGGACTTATATGTAAAAATCATATATGATATATGTAATATATCATAAAAATATATCAACAGTAGGAGAAATCTCATGTCAGTGTCTTATGAACATTACAAAATATTTTATTATGTAGGAAAATACAAAAGTTTCAGCAAAGCTGCAAAGGCACTAAATAACAGCCAGCCTAACATTACAAGGACTATGAATAATCTCGAAATTGAATTGGGCTGCAAATTATTCATTCGCTCCAATAAAGGCGTTGCATTGACATCGGAAGGAGAAAAACTTTTTCTTCATGCTCAGGCTGCCCACGAACAGCTACAAATGGGGGAAGCTGAAATTAATTTCTCCAAAGGTCTGCACAATGAGCGTATTTCCATTGGTTTTTCCATTGGTATAACGGAAATCTTACTCCATGATAAGATACTTCCGCTTCTGCGTGATTATCATCATTTATATCCCGGAACCCATATTCAGATTATAAATAATTCTACACCCAGTCTTGTCTCTGCTGTATCAGACGGACTCATTGACATGGCGGTTGTCACTTCATTTTCTAATTCAAACCTGAATCTTCACGAAACAATTTTAAATTCCTTTCAGGATATACTGATTGCCGGACCATCTTTTTCACACTTAAAGGATAAGAAACTCACACTTGCTGATTTAGTTCAGTATCCAATTATCAACTTATGGCAGGGCACTGAAACCTTTGAATTCTATAAAAATATTTTCACTTTACATGGTCTGCCGTTTGAACCGGAGATTGAAACAGCTACTACCGACCAGGTGCTTTCTTTTGTTAAAAACGATATGGGGATTGGTTTTATTTCTCCGGAGTATGCCAAGACATCACTGCAAAAAAACGAGGTATTTCAGATAAATCTTACCGAAAATATCCCTATACGCAATATCAGCCTCATCCATGACATAGGAAGACCTGTTAATCTCGCTGCTGATGTTCTTGAAGATATGATTTGTGCTGCTAAAGCATATACTATTTAACTTTATATATTCTTTCTGTCGTTTCTTCGCTGTCGTTTCTTCTATATAATATTCGGAAACGCTAAATTGCATAAAAGCAGTTAATATGATATACTACCATACATTACTAATATGACTGCCATATATAACTGAAAGGATAAATTTAACTATGAATATTCTGATTATTGATGCACAAGGCGGCGGTATCGGCAAACAAGTGGTCACTGCAATTAAACAGAATATACCGGGAGCTGTTATCACAGCAGTCGGTACAAATACTACCGCTACTTCTGTAATGATAAAAGCCGGTGCAGATTATGGTGCTACCGGTGAAAATGCTGTCATTGTAGGTACAAGAAAGGCTGATGTTATCATCGGGCCTATTGGGATCATCGTTGCTGATTCTATGTTTGGTGAAATTACTCCGGCTATGGCAATGTCTATCGGACAAAGCAGTGCAAAACGTATTTTGATTCCGGTCAATCATTGCGATAATATTGTAGTAGGTATACGAAATCTTAGCATAAAAGAACTGATAGAAGAAGTTCTTTTAGAATTGCATAAGCTGGAAGGATAAGACAAAGAAATTGAAAGGACAGATTACGGATTCAGATTACGGATAATCCTAAAATTCTTGACAAAAAGCAATAATAAAAGTATACTTATTTCAATTGTTGGCATGAAGCCAATGCAAATCGCTGAAGCGTTTATAATTTTTTATTATTAAGGTTGGTTTATGTATGCTATGAAGGCACACGATTCTCTGAAGAGAATTTGTGTGCTTTTTGTTTATATAGCCAACCTTATCATCAAAAATTTATAGGAGGAAAGAAAAATGGCTTGTTTTTTAGTACCAGCAGCGGAAGCCGTTATTACTACCGTTGCTTCCAAAGTAATGCAAACAAAGGAATCCTCTCCCGAAACTGTACATATCAGTCTGGATGATTCCACTATCACAGAAGCCGTAAAAACACCTTTTTCCCATAAGCTCAAATGGCTGAACAATCTCTTATGGGGCGGTTCGGCGTTGCTTGCTTTTGAGCATATCTGGCATGGGGAAGTAGTTCCGTGGTTCCCGTTTTTGACTGCTGCCAGCAATCCGGCTGACGCTGCGGAAATGCTGCATGAGATGTCTACTGTCGGTGTCACAATGGCAGTACTCGTAACAGCAGTATGGGGCGGAATGCTCGCAATTTCAAATATTATTGAAAAAAGAGCGGTAAGATCCGCAGAACTTTTATCACCATCTAAATAGGAGGTACTGCTATGACCTTATTGACTACGGTCTTTGCCGCAATTATCTGTACGATCATTTGGTATCGCAATGCACCAAAAAGCCAGATGAAGATCGGCATCCTCTGCTTCATGTATTGGGGCGCATCCCTTATGTGGCTTGTTGATGCTATTTTTGAGTATGCGGAAATTCACAATGAATATTTTACTCCGGCGCCAATAGATATGCTCAATGATTTTTATCTGGGATTGTCCGTTATAGCGCTTGGACTTGTGATCTGGCTTATCATTCTTCTTGCCAAAGATCCGAAAGGCGTTGTGAGATCCGTTCTATTTAAAAAGAAAATCTAAACTTTCAAATGCGGTTCTGCTGAATTGGCAGAGCCGCTTTTAACAATATTAATTTCAATGTAGTAGAGGATTTTGTTATGGACTTAGCAACATTTTTCAAAGAAAATCCCAAAGCAGCCATTGCCTTTTCGGGTGGAGTGGATTCCGCTTATCTTCTATACGCCGCCTCTAAATACGGAATACAGACAAAGGCATACTATGTAAAGACTGCTTTTCAACCACAATTTGAACTGGAAGATGCAAGGCTCATTGCGGACGAGCTGCATATTGATATGGCAGTTATTGAAGAAGATATTCTGAAACAGGAACAAATAATGATCAATTCGCCGGAGCGATGTTACTTTTGCAAGAAAAGACTTTTTTCGTTAATTATGCAAGCCGCTAAAGATGATGGATTTTCGCTTTTGCTTGATGGAACGAATGCCTCTGATGACGTTTCAGACCGTCCGGGTATGAAAGCGTTGAAAGAACTTTCTGTCCGTTCCCCTTTGAGGGAATGCGGACTTACCAAAGAAGTGATCCGCAGTCTTTCTAAAGAAGCAGGATTATTTACTTGGAACAAACCGGCTTATGCCTGCCTTGCGACAAGAATACCGGCTGGCACTGTCATTACCGCAGAAAAACTCTCAAACACTGAAAAAGCTGAGGACTATCTTCATAAGCTTGGTTTTACTGACTTTCGCGTCAGGTTGTATGCTGATTGTGCTAAAATTCAGGTTCCAGAGAACCAATTGGATAAGATCCTAAGACATAGAGTTCTTATATTACAAGAACTTAAAAAATATTATTCGGACGTTTTGCTTGATTTGGAGGTGCGCAGATGAACACAGAGGTAAAAGATATATTAGAAGCAGTAAAACAGGGAAACCTGTCTGTTGATGACGCACTTCTTAGGTTAAAAACAAAACCCTTTGAGGATATCGGATATGCCAAAGTGGATTTACACCGTAAGATACGCCAAGGTGCCGCCGAAGTCGTATATGGAGCAGGCAAGACCCCTGCACAGATTATTGGCATCCTTGACACAATGCTCAAAAACGGGCAGAATACTGTTTTAATTACCCGGCTGTCAGAGGAAACTGCCAATGAGATACAGAATTACCACTCACTTTGCTATCGTCATGAAGCAGGAATTGGAATTATCGGTGATATTCCCAAGCCAAACGGAATCGGAACAATTGTCGTTGCTACTGGTGGAACCAGTGATATCCCCATTGCCGAGGAAGCCGCTCTGACCGCAGAGGTTTTTGGAAATCAGGTAGAACGCCTTTATGATGTAGGCGTTGCCGGACTTCACCGCCTTCTTGCAAAAAAAGAAGTCATTATGCAGGCTAGTGTCATTATTGCAATCGCCGGAATGGAGGGTGCACTAGCCAGCGTTATCGGCGGACTTGCCGACTGTCCTGTTATCGCAGTTCCCACCAGTGTCGGATATGGAGCATCTTTTGGCGGACTCTCTGCGTTGCTTTCTATGCTTAATTCCTGTGCCAGTGGCGTTTCTGTCGTAAATATAGATAATGGATTTGGAGCAGGTTATCTTGCCAGCATGATTAACCATATGGCTAAAAACTTGCGAACTGATTAGAAAGGAGTAACTGCCATAATGAAAACATTGTATTTAGATTGTGGAATGGGCGCAGCCGGAGATATGCTGACAGCAGCATTATTGGAACTGATTCCCGAACCGGATGTATTTATCAAAGAATTAAATGCACTTGGCATCCCTGATGTGACATTTATAAAGGAATCTTCTGTAAAATGCGGTATTACCGGTACGCACATACGCGTCATGGTCAACGGCGTTGAGGAAACGGAACATTTGCATGACCACCATCATGAACATGAAAACAACGATACAGAAACCCATGAGCATGGAAGCAATGCAGAAGAAGCACATGCCCATGCACACGAACATGGCAACGGAAAACATCACCACAGCGGGATGCAACAAATTGAACAGATTATTACCGGATTACATGTGCCTGAGAACGTTGAAAAAGACGTTCTGGCAGTTTATGCTCTGATTGCGGAAGCAGAAAGCCATGCCCATGGCGTTCCTGTATCGGAAATTCATTTCCATGAAGTCGGAACAATGGATGCCATCGCAGATATTACTGCTGTATGTATGTTAATGGATAAACTTTTGCCTGATAAAGTTATTGTATCACCCATACACGTTGGCAGCGGTCATGTAAAATGCGCACATGGGATTCTTCCCGTCCCGGCTCCTGCCACAGCTTATATTCTTCGGGATGTGCCAATTTACGGCGGCGGAATCAAGGGCGAACTGTGTACACCTACTGGTGCCGCACTGCTCAAACATTTTGCAGCACAATTCGGAAATATGCCCATTATGAGGGTAAGCGCAATTGGATATGGTATGGGCGCAAAAGATTTTGCCACGGCTAATTGTGTACGCGCCATGCTCGGTGAAACGATGGAAGAAGACAATAGTATTCTGGAGCTTTCCTGCAATGTAGACGATATGACCGCCGAGGCGGTCGGTTTTGCTATGGAAATCCTGTTTGATGGAGGAGCTTTGGATGTCTATACCGTTCCGATTGGCATGAAAAAATCAAGACCGGGAATCCTGCTTCGCATTATATGCAATGAACAGGATAAAGAAAAAATGATATCCCTGATTTTCCGTCATACAACAACGCTCGGCATCCGGGAAACCATATCACGCCGCTATACTTTGGAACGGGAAATCAAAACGCTTGAAACTCCATACGGTACACTTCGGGAAAAAACCTCTTTCGGATATGGTGTAACACGCTCAAAACTTGAATATGACGATTTAGCCCGCATTGCAAAAGAAAAAGGCATCAGCATGGAAGAAGTCAAAAGATTGATAGAGGACATAAAATGAACAACAAAAAAGCAACTTTAGAAAGCCAGCTTTTCAATGCTCCCTGTATGGTAGAAGATACAGAAGAAATGTTCTGGCTTCGGGAAACGGATGATTATCAAAGTAAAATATCTCTCGGAAATGCTTTAGCTGCACAGTATCGTTTTCGTGAAGCCATTACCGCTTATTTATCCGCAGAACGCATCCGGAACAATGATCCCATGCTCTATCTGCGGCTTGGAGGCGCCTACCTTACCATACGTCAATTTGATGCGGCGCTGGCTGCTTACAACCGTTCTCTTTCTCTTGGAATTTCCCGAAAGACGATTGCTTACCCAGTCGGCGTATGGCATTATCTTATGAAAGATTATGAAAATGGAGCAAAATGGTTCATGGAATGCCTTCCCTGCGATGATGAAATGGCTATTGCTGTTATCTATTGGCACACATTGAGCTGTCTGCGGATGAACGTATCCCCTTTCCTGCTGAAAGAATATCATTCCGGTATGCTGGTCGGACATCATACCGCTTACCGCCTTGCCGTGTCCGCCATGTCAGGAGAAGAAAGTCTTGAAAATGCCAAAATGCAGACAGAACAACTGCAAAGTGACCTTGACTATGTGATTGCTGCATATGGAATCAGCGTTGCTCTTATGTGTAAAGGACAAGCAAAAGAATCCCACAAATTGCAAGAAAATCTGCTTCTGCGGGATTCAATCTGGCCATGTGTATCATACCTTGCTGCGTGGGGAGATTGTATGTGAGGAAAACTTGTAAATAACAGTTAAGATAGCAGAGATTCGAGAGAGTCTCTGCTTATTTTGTGTGAATAATTAATCTTATTACTTAAAAATGTTGCATAGATTACCTCGCCCCTCTATCTTTATTTATAACTGTTCTTTGCTGCTGATAGTCTGCTGTTTTCTTTGGTGGATTTTTCAACCGTTCAAGCACACTTTTTTTATCCTGTCTTTGACCGTTTTCACCATAGGCTTTCTCCCATTCAACTACTTGTTCCCTATAAGCTGCATAAACACTATGAGATTTGTGATAAGTCTGGTAAAACTCTTGCACGTTTTGATAACCGTATCTTTTGGCAATGCCGGATAATCCGACTTTCAGTAAGTCGATCTCCTCATTCTTACGGTCAATTTTGCTTTGAAGTTCGCCTTTCTTGGTAAATCTCGCAATTCCTTTCAAGTCGTCACGCTCAAGTTCCAAAGTATTGCGTTCCTTTTCTGCCTCAAAAATGATCTCATTCTGTCGTTTCAGTTCCTTGTAAATCTTAAATAGCTTCGGATAGGCAGCTGCTTCGGCTGGCATGACAGGCTTTGGCGGTATCTTCGGCTTGCTTGGCATTTCTTTTTCCGCTGGTTTTTGAACAGGCTCTTGTTTTGGTGTCTGCGGCGGTATCTGTTCTATATCAAAAAGTTTTCCAGACAGTTCCCTTGCCTTTTGTAGCACCTTTGAAACCAGCATTGCCAGCACCGTAACTGCACTCATGAGGATTGTTCCAAACCGTTCCGGTTGTCTGCCGAATACATCAATGGATTCCCTGATGCGATCAGTAATATATTCCTGCTTTATCTGTTGTATCTCTGTTTCCACCACGCCACTGACGATTGCCCTATCAACTTCACGATTCCAACGCATACGGTATTCGTTATCCGTCTGTATCTGTTCCGCTTTCGGATTATTTTTCCCTATCTTCTTGGTAGCAAGGTACAGACCATTTTCATCAAAAACGTGCAGTTTCTCTTTGTCGTCTTTTATCAGAGTGTTGATAAGTTCTGTGTAAAAGTGCTTTACTTCGTCCACAAAGTTGTCTTGTTTGAACAGCTTATTCTTGGCGGTAAAAAGGTTACGCTCATACACTTCACCTTTTTTCACAATCATACAGCCTTTGCGGATATCCCCGTTTTCGTCAAGTATCTCTTTCTTGGTGCGGACGTGTTTCCCCTGCTCGTTATAAAACATATTCCTTGTTGCTATTTTCTCTATGGGTTCGGGTAACAGTTCCCTCTCTGAAAAAATAAGGTGGATATGGTAGTTTGTCTTTCGTTTATTATGGTGCAGAGCCGATACGCACTCTACACCGTACTTTTCCTTAAAGCGGTCTGTGAACAGCTGTAACAGCTTGTCCGGCTCATAAAGATCTGGGAAGGATTCGGGCAGGGCAATGATAAATTCCCTCGCTTCGATACATTTCCCCTCTGTGCCGCTTTTTTGAAATTCCTGCTGGCTGCATTTTGCAAGTTCCGTCCAATAATGGCGGTCTGTTGTTTCATAGACCGCATACAGATTCTCCTGCTTCGCATGGCTGGATATATAAGTGATCCTGCCCCTGACATCGGGCAGCTTGCTCATGCGGATAAATGAATGTCTTTGTATTGTGCTTTGTCCTCCCTCCTGCAAATGGCAGTGACCGATTTTGAAAAGAAGTGGTGCTGGCATGGCAGTCTGTGAGTGGGCAGCATAGGCGGCACATTTACGAACATATCCGCCTATTGGCGGTTGTTACAAATGCGTTAGCATTTGCTAAGTCACGCCAGCGTGACTTTTGCCCCCTGCAAGGGCGAAATCCCCATTGCATAAACGAAGTTTGTGCAATGGGTGTATTTCGCTCTCAAACGCCGAGGGCTTAAAAGAGAGAGGAATCCCTCCCCAAAATGCCCGTTAAAATATCAGATGATAGCGGAAAGCGATGCCACATATGATAGTAAAGAATGCCACCATGACCGCAAAAAATGTCACAAAATGCCGCCACATCTCAAAAATCGGTTGCATATCAGACAAAGCACATGATATAATCTATTTGCGTGTAGGTATATCATGGCTTCGGTCTGATACATACCATTGGGCGGTTTCCTTAGAAGCCGCCTTTTATACTGCTGATTTTCTTGTAACAGATTTTACATCATTCTTATCCCGCAGGTCTTTCCCCTCGTTCACTTCCATGAACTTCTCCAAAATGTCACTTTTGATAAGTACCTTTCTCCCGACTTTGAGGACGGGCAGCTTTCCCCACTCCACCAGTTTACGCAGGGTATTCCTCCCGATACCCGTATAGCTGGAAGCTTCTTCTATGGACAGTGCGATTTTCGTTTCAGTCATTGGTTCACCTCCTTTCTAATTGCATAACGCAATTTTGATAGTATGCTTACTATACCGCTTTTATAATCCCTTGTCAAGCATTATGACAATTTAATATTTATTTTTGAATTGCATATTGCATTATTATTTTTTCTGTGCTATACTTTGTCCATACCGAAAAAGGAGGCGTATCAGCATGAAAGATAAAGAGTTACGCAAGCTGATCGGTAGCAGGGCAAAACAGCGGAGGGTTGAGTTGGGACTGAACCAGCCTTATGTCGCAGAGAAGATGGGGGTAGCCACTTCCACAATCGTGCGTTATGAGGCAGGAACAATCGACAACACAAAGAAGCTGGTCTTGGAAGGTCTTTCAGAAGCCCTCCATGTGTCTGTGGAATGGCTGAAAGGGGAAACGGAGGAATACGAAACGGACATTACGGATAAAAGGGAATTATTTATTCGTGATGTGATGACCTCCATTCTCTCAAAACTGCCTTTTGATATGGAACAGGCGGAATCGGACTTTACAAAAGACTTACTGCTGCTGATGTTAAGGGAGTATGAACTGTTCGTGGATTCTTTTCAGTTTGCCTGCAGGAATTTCAAGGACAATGCGGAAAATGCCGCACTCGCCCAGACAATGGGGTTTGAATCGAATAAGGAATATAACGAGATCATGTTCCTTAGGGAAATTACCCACACTGTAAATATGTTTAATGATATGGGCGATATTGTAAGGCTCTATTCCAAAAATCCCGAAACAGCCACCGTAAGGCTTGCAAATCTTCTTTCTATGGTATCAGGGGAAGAATCCGAATCGGTATAGTGGAACAATCGGAGTTATGATATACTTACACGCAGAAAGCATTTCATCAGTTCCGATTGCCCCAACGCAACACAGTTGCGTTTGTGAAAGGAGAACGGATTATGGCAAAAGGTTCTGTAAGGAAAAAAGGAAAGAAATGGTACTACCGCTTCTATGTGGAGGATGCAAGCGGAAATCTGGTACAGAAAGAATGTGCAGGAACCGAGAGCAAGAGTGAAACGGAAAAGCTGTTAAGGCAGGCAATGGAGGATTACGAAAGCAAGAAATTCATAGCAAAGGCAGATAATATCACGCTAGGGCAGTTGCTTGACACATGGGCAGAGGAAGAATTAAAGACAGGCACATTGAGTAATGGCACTGTCGGTACTTATCTTCAGGCGATCAACCGCATTAAACAGCACCCTGTAAGCAGACGGAAACTCAAAACGGTCACTTCGGGGCATTTACAGCAGTTCATGGATATCATGTCTTTTGGAGGGGCGATTGAAGATTTTGTTTCCAAAGGATATTCCAAAGACTATGTAAGGGCATTTTCCGCAGTATTGCAACAGTCATTCCGCTTTGCGGTGTTCCCGAAACAGTACATTACATTCAATCCCATGCAGTATGTGGTCATGAGGCATAAAAAGGACGATATGGACTTGTTTGCGGAAGAAACAGACACCGACAACGGCAAGGTCAAGCCACTGTCATTTGAGCAGTACCAAAAGCTGGTTGCACAGCTTGGCAAACGAAGCAAAGACGCAATCCTGCCTGTACAGATAGCTTATTTCACAGGACTCAGGCTTGGAGAAGTGGCAGGTCTGACCTGGCAGGACATCAACCTTGATGAACAATATCTGACAGTCCGCAGGAGTGTCAGATACAACGGCGCTACCCATAAGCACGAAATCGGCTCGACAAAAAGGAAGAAAGTGCGGATCGTTGATTTTGGCGATGCCCTCGCTGACATCTTGAAAAAAGCAAGAAAACAGCAGCTTAAAAACCGTATGCAGTATGGCGAACTCTATCACAGGAATTTCTACAGGGAAGTTACAGAGAAAAATCGAGTACATTATGAGTATTACAACTTAGGAATGACAGAAGATGTGCCGGAGGATTATACGGAAATATCTTTTGTATGTTTGAGGGAAGATGGCTGTCTTGAACTTCCCGCCACCGTAGAAACAGCCTGCCGGACAGCGGCAAGAAAAGTACCAGAGTTAGAGGGTTTCCACTTCCACACATTAAGACACACCTACACAACAAACCTGTTATCAAACGGGGCACAGCCAAAAGATGTGCAGGAACTTTTAGGACACTCGGACGTAAGCACGACCATGAATGTCTATGCACACGCTACAAGGGAGGCTAAGCGGGATTCCGCAAAACTCTTAGATAAGGTTGTTGGAATGAATTAGAAAAAAACTGAATAAGAAAAACTTTCCCTTGTAACTTGCCCATGAGGGCAAAAACAAGGGAAAAGGATACATATTTTGAGGCTGGCATTGTGCAAAGCCTTGAAAATGGGGGAAACTTATGGAAAAAGCTTACAAACCGGAATTTATTTATAACTTTCTAATTGGAAAAAACATATAATTCTTCCCTGTCTGTGGACAAGTAAAATCGTGGACTGCTCCCACTAACGGAATAGCATTATCTTCCAAATATTTTATTGCCTCTGAAAAGGTAGCATCACTTTCACATTCTATATAAATATATTCATAACCAGGAATAATCCATTTTGTCCAACCGTCGGGGGCTTCTGCGTCATCCCTACATTCTACTCCGGCAAGATAAAGTCCTTTGTTGAAATCTTCCCACGGATTGAATGAATGCGAGAAATCAGACATAGCTCCCCATATGCCACCTATATTTCCATTCTCATCTTTCTTAGCCAAATGCTGAACTTCTCCAAAATGAGAATTTGCATCAGCCCATAATCTTTGAATAAAACCCTCTCCGTCTAAAGTTGAACCTTCTTTTCCTATCACAACAAATGACTCTTTTATACACCTTTCAACTTTCATATTCCCCTCCAGCAAATTACGATTTTTCGCACTGATTGTATCATGGTCAACTTCCAAGCGTCAATGTGCAATCTAGCGAAATAGCCATTAGTCCATGTTGACAACACTAAAAATAAAAGGAATGTGTCCCCTTTGCCCGCTGGTTTTACGTTCAGCCTGAAACATTGTGCCTGCTGCATTCAACCGGTATCGAGGCGGGAGGAGGCGGGGATGGATTTGCAGGCATTGGCGGAGATTTCAGGATTCTATCACAACACTATTAGAAAACACCCAACCGCAGCCAGCCGCAAATCCATCCCCGCCTCCTCCCGCCGACACCGCTGAAGCAGCATTCACAATATTTCTACATATTTCTCTTGAAATTTTGCATTTCCAGTGTATTATAGTAGATGCACTGCGAAAACATTGTGGGGAAATTTGTATGAAAACTTACGAGATGGATCTTTGCAGCGGTTCCCTGTGGAAAAAAATCTTGTTTTACAGCGTTCCGCTTATGTTTTCCAATATTTTACAAGTGGTCTTTAATCTGTCGGACGTGGCGGTGGTGGGCAAATTTGCCGGCCCCATCGCCCTGGGAGCCGTGGGCTCCACCAGCATCCTCATCACCCTGTTCACAGGCGTCCTGATTGGTCTGGCCGGCGGCGTCAACTCTATGACTGCCCTCTACATCGGTTCTCGAAGCAAGGACAATCTGCGCGAGACCGTACATACCTCCGTCATCATCTGTCTGGCCGCAGGCGTTGCCATCGCGGTCCTGGGCATCGCTTTTTCCGACGGCATTCTGACCTTTATGCACACCAAGAATGAGCTGATTCGGGACGCGGTAGTCTATCTGCGCATCTACCTGCTCGGCATGCCTGCACTGGCATTGTACAATTTCGGCAACGCGGTGCTGAGCGCCGCGGGCGACACCAAGCGTCCGCTGTACTATCTGAGCTTCGCCGGCGTCGTCAATGTGGCGCTGAATCTGTTTTTTGTGATTGTGTGCCGCATGGATGTAAAAGGAGTGGCCATCGCCAGCATCCTTTCGCAATATCTGTCCGCCTTTTTGATTCTGCGCCTGCTGCTTCGGACACAGGAGGATTTCGGACTTCGTCTGAGCTGCCTTCACATTTCCGGGGACAAGGCCAGTCGCATCCTGCACATCGGCGTTCCCTGTGCCCTGCAGTATGCAATTTTTGCCGTGGCCAACCTGTTCGTGCAGACAAGCGTCAACTCCTTCGATCATGTTGTAGTGGAAGGCAATTCTGCCGCCGCCAATGCGGACCCACTGGTCTATGATATGATGGCGGCTTTCTACACCGCCTGCACCAGCTTTATCGCGCAGAATTTCGGCGCAAACAAAAAAGACAGAATCGTGAAAAGCTATCTCATCTGCCTTTTGTATTCGTTCTCGGTAGGCTTACTGCTGGGCGTGGGTCTGTACCTCTTCCGGTATCCCTTCCTCTCCCTGTTCACCAGCGAACAGGCTGTGATTGCCGCCGGCACGACGCGTCTCTCCGTCATGGCGCTCTCTTACGGAGTCTCCGCGTTCATGGACTGCTCTCTCGCCGCCTCCCGCGGTCTGGGAAAAACCGCCATCCCCACTGTAATGGTCATCCTGGGCTCCTGCGTATTCCGAATTGTATGGATATACACGGTTTTTTCCCATTTCCAGACTCTCGAGGCACTGTATCTTCTGTATGTCTGCTCATGGTTTCTGACATCTGTAGTGCAAATTCTGTATTTCATACGAATCTACAGAAAGACTCCCATGGCAGATCAGTCTGCCTGAAACTGCACTGTGGCGGGACTCCCCTGCCAGGTACTGCCATCGGCGCGGTGATACTCTCTCACCACGGAACCGTCCGTCCAGTGATAATCAATGACAAAAATCTGTCCCGTCTGCACCTCCATGGGATAATTGTCATAGGGCAGCACATTTCCCGTAGTGGCATTGTCCTTGAAATCATCATACGCATTTTCCAGCCGCCAGAACTCTCTATACTGCAGCTCCTGTGAAAACCATGACAAATCCATTTCCCCGAAATATGCGGCCTCATACTCCTTTTCGCCAACCTTAATCGTGTCAATCCGCTGGGCCTCCACGCCGCTGCGGACAGACAATCTCAAATCCTCAGAGTACAGGGCATTCCCGTAACGCTGTTTCAGCTGATTGGCCATACAGGGGATCCTGCCCTTGGAGTACTCCATAGCCTCTGTCCCGGTGTGGGCCGACCCATAAATCCCCATCACATCTCTGCCTTCCAGCCCGTCAAACTCCCGCACAAAATTCTCTATCAGTTTTTTCTCACGATATGGATTGTCGCCATGTCCATAATAATAGCGGCCCTGCTCGATATTCTCCTGTGCCAGCGAATACTGTTCCGACTGCTCCTGTCCCACGGACACAAGATACTCCAGATATCGGGCTCCGGTGGAATCATACTGATGTCCTACATCTGTCCCGTGAAAAACAGTCTCCGGGCACTCTCGCTTGATTCTCTGATAGAACTCCTTAACCTCCTGCACATGCACAGCCGTTCCGTCCCATTCCAGATAGAGTGCTTCCAGAATCTCATCATCATCCGCCTGCATCCAGAGATTCATCCATTCCGCAGTATAATATGGAAGCTCCACAAACAAATCCCTCATGCCATCCTCGTGATAATAAGCATTCCAGATTTCCGCCTCCCGCTCCAGAATCGCCTGACTGCCATGCTCCTCACCATACAAATAAATCCGCCCGGAGGATACAGGGGCTTCCGGCATATTTTTTACCGTGAACATGGCTGTAAACAGCCACGCAAACACAGCTATGCCCGCAATTGCCAACAGAATGGCCGGCACCACAATCGCCGCCCATCCGCTTTTCGTATGCTCATTACTATTCATATCTATAAAATCCTCAGACCTTATTGCCCCTCATACTTTTCACTCTGGGCGCGAATCAGTTCCGCATCCTCAAAATAGTTGATCCGCATGGCTGACTTCACATTGGACAAAGTCTGCGCCGCCACCTCTCTGGCCACATCGCTGCCCTTCCTAAGCACCTCGTAGACAGCCGGAATATCCTTCTCCAGCTCCTTTCTGCGATTGCGGATGGGCTCCAGAGTTTCCTGCATCACATTGTTCAGGAATTTCTTGACCTTCACATCGCCTAAGCCACCCCTCTGATAATGCGCTTTCAGCTCATCGAGATTCGCATAATCGGGAAGATAACGCTCAAAATGTTCGTCTTTACAGAAGGCGTCCAGATAGGTAAAGACCGTATTGCCCTCCAGATGGCCGGGATCGCTCACCTGCAGATGCAGCGGGTCGGTATACATGCTCATAATCTTGGTGCGCACCTCATCGGCGGAATCCGCCAGATAAATACAGTTCCCCAGAGATTTGCTCATCTTTGCCTTGCCGTCGATGCCGGGCAGACGCTGACATGCCTCGTTCTCGGGAAGCAACGCCTTGGGCTCCACCAGCACAGGCGCATACACGGTGTTGAATTTGTGGACAATCTCCCTTGTCTGCTCGATCATGGGAAGCTGGTCGCCGCCCACGGGCACAGTGGTAGCCTTAAATGCCGTGATATCGGCAGCCTGACTGATAGGATAGGTGAAAAATCCCACAGGGATGCTGGCCTCAAAGTTACGCATCTGAATCTCACTCTTCACAGTGGGATTACGCTGTAATCGAGCCACTGTCACCAAGTCCATATAATAAAATGTCAGTTCGCACAGCTCGGAAATCTGAGACTGAATGAACAGGGTTGATTTAGCGGGATCGAGCCCGCAGGACATATAATCCAGCGCCACCTCTATGATATTCTGCCGCACCTTCTCCGGATTTTCAATATTGTCCGTGAGCGCCTGAGCGTCCGCAATCATGATAAAGGTCTTCTGATACTCCCCGGAATTCTGCAGTTCCACACGTCTGCGCAAAGAACCTACATAATGTCCCACATGCAGTCTGCCAGTGGGTCTGTCGCCGGTCAAAATTATTTTTTCCATCTTTATTCCTACTCCCATCTGCCCGCTCCCGCGGGCGCTTATATCAGAAAAACAGCATTGATTCCTGACCTATCTTATTTTTGAACAAAGACATTATAGCACACCTTGGGGAATTCGTACAATCATGAAGTTATGGGTGAATACAATTTGACAAATGCATATGAGTATCCTATAGTAAAAAGTAGTATATGATAAGGCATACACAAACCATACTATGACAAAAGGGGCAGAAAAAACATGAAAAAAACTCTTTGTATTACCATGACGGTTTTCTTTTTTCTGATGGCCGGATGCGCAACAAGCGAAACAACTGAAAAGAGGTTAGATGTATCCCTTCAGTCCGGGAACAACTCTGTCAATACAACATTTGTCAGCAGTATGGGATGTAATGACCAGAGCTGCACGGATGCGTCCCACCACCATGACTGCCCGGCAGACTGCACAGATTATGACCACTATCATAACTGCTCTTTGGACTGCTCCGAAACACAGCATCATCATTCTCAGAACCATCATCAGAGCACAAACCCGATTGAATCATCAGAGGTTCCTGCAGCTTCCTTTGTCTGCGGTATGGGATGTAATGACCAGAGCTGCACGGATGCGTCCCACCACCATGACTGTCCGGCAGACTGCACAGATTATGACCACTATCACAACTGTGATTTAGACTGCCATGAAACAAGTCATCACCATGGGGGAGAAACAGTTGTAGGCGGCCATGGAAAACACCATGGAAATAATCACCATTAAAGTCAATAACAGGAACCACAATACTCTCACAATTTTCTGCTACAGCTCCAGCACAATGCATTTGCGTGACATCTGATTCCAGCTCTCATAGGTTTCCAGCAGAATGCGCCGGGTCTCGGCGTCATATTCCATATTAATCACATTCTGCAGATTCTTATATAGAAGCTGGCCTCCCGTTCCATCCTCAGAATACAGGTACAGATCAACCGACCGGATATCCCAGAAAAGCTGTGTCTCCGCCAGACTGTTCACAGAATAGTCTGCCTTCGGGGCATAGGCCTCCGACAGCTCCTGCGTTGTGAGCGCCAGTATCTCTCCCGAATCCAGACGTCGGAAATCCAAAATGGTATCAGAAAAATCTCCAATCTCTATGGCGTCTCCCCCCGTCATATCAACGCTCCAAAGTCTCCGGTAATTTTCCAGATAATAGACACGAGCTTCCTCCACATCCAGTTCATACCGCAGATTCTGCATCGTGCCAGTCTGATTGCCCCCCAAATTATATTGACTCATGGCATATCCCGTCCCGTCGCCGTCACTTAAATTATAAGATTGAAAAACCATCGGTACACGCGCTTTCTCTCCAATAATACTTAAAATACCCGGATTACCGGAAATATCAAAGAGTTCCGCAGTCCAGACCTCTGTGTATTTATTTCTGACCAGCGTCAATGTCTGATCCGGCGGGTATATCTTCGACATACTGTCAAGCCTGACCCATTCCGTGTCTACATCGTCCGCAGCCCGCTCTTTCTGACAATCGTATACCACGACCTGCTCTCCGCTCTTGCTGCCGGTCACATCAAAGGTCACCCATCGCCCTTCGGATGAAAACGCTCCCTGTGGATATCTCCAGTCATTGTTCGTACCCTGATACAGCAGCCATGGCTCCTGGGTCTCAAAATCGTAAAGCCACACACAGCGATTCTCGTTATATACCGTCCCCGCATAGACCAGCATCTGCCTGCCGTCCGGCGAGAGCTCAAGCTGTTCCAGATAATATGCCAGACTTTCGGGCTGTTCTTCCGCATCCTCCTCAGAGTCTTCACCGGGCCACAGACTCCAAAATTCCTCTTCGCCGCTCCCGCTCTGTCTTTCCCGGTCTTCCTTGCCATGTCCTATCAGCTCATAAAAACCATAACGATAGTCCACCAGCCGGCCCTCCGGCATGCCGCTTCCCTGTCCGTCCGCCGTGATTACACGGACTTCATGCTCTTTGCAGTCCTTGAGAGAAGCGCTTTTATCCAGCGCCCAATTCGTGTCATAAGTGTATGTGTATATTTTTTTTACTGTAAAATCCTCTGCGGATTCCACAATCTCCCCGGTTTCATTCACAGCGCTGGTCTCCAGAAGCAGGGTCTTTTCCTGAGGCGCACAGCCCGCAGCCAACGGGAAAAGACATAAAACCAAATATACACAGACTCTTTTCCTGACATCAGTCAAATTCCTCATACGATTTCCTCCGCTGCCTCCAGCCGGATGTAGAAAGCCGTCCGCTCTCCCGGATTGCTCTTTACACCGATGCTTCCGCCATGTTCCTCCATGATTTTTCTGCATATGGACAGACCGAGCCCGGAGCTTCCCTGCTCCCGCGAATACGCCTTATCCACTCTGTAAAACGGCTCAAATACCAGCTCCTCTTCTCCGGCGGGCAGACCTTTTCCATCATTCTGCACGGCAAGCACTACAAATCCGTCTCTTCGATAACCGAAGAGACAGATTGTCGTATGACTGTCCCCATATTTGATGGCATTGTCCACCAGATTGATCACAACCTGCCGCAATCTCTCCTCCACGCCTCGCACCTTGAGCTCTTCCTTGAACTCTGTCTTGATTTGCATCTCATAGCGCCTCGCCTTGACCTCCAGAGCCTGGGCCACACTGTACGCAGTCTGCGCCAGATCAAAAATCTTTGTCTCCATATAAGCGCCCTTGTCAGACATCTCCAGAAGCTGTAGCACCATCTGATGCATCCGCGTGCTCTCCGCTAAAATCTGATGCAGTCCCTGTTCTGTCAAAGCCTCGTCCGCGCCTCTGTCGGCTTCCATGAGCTGCGCGTATCCCCGGATAGTAGTCAGAGGCGTCTTCAGCTCATGCGTCACATTATTATAAAATTCCTGCCTGCTGCCCAGAAGCTTGACAATGCGCTCCTGATCCTCCTGCATATTCTGAAACTGTGTGCCGATGGTCTCCAGCATGACGCTGAAATTTCGGGACAGCTCTCCGATTTCATCCTTGCGCTGCGAGTTTGCCAGCTGTGCCGGTATCTGCATATCAATCCGCTCTCCGGCAATATCCTGCACAACCTGTCTGGTGATTTTCGTCAGCTTTTGAATAGGAGACAGCAGTCTGCTCATCAAGACCGCAAGCAGCAGAAAGATTACCGCAAAGACAATCACCGCTATCTGACAGACCAGATTCTCCGTCTGCTTTCCCCGGGTATACAGCATGGAAGTATCTATTCGATACCGTATAATGCCGATGTTTCTCTTCTCGATGACTACGGGCATGGAAAAATAGACCAACATGGTATCACTGTCCGGGTAAGTCATGGTGAACGCCGCATTTCCCGCTATGGCCTGCCTCACATCCTCGTCCGGCCCGTCATCCGGCACCTGCAGATTACCGTCCAGATACCCGCCGTTCCGATCCAGCACACTGATGCCCATCCCGCCTGTGACCTTAAGCTCCCGGGCAATCTCCCCCGCGATTCTCTGATAACTCTCCTCGTCATTGTTGGCGTCGTTGAGCATCAGAAGCTGTCTGACATAGACTTCCGTATTTTCCCGTATTCTCTGAAGCTCCTGCATGATCTGCTCTTCCCGGCTCTGCTGAAGCCTCGTGTGAATGCCCCAATACAGAATGAGGCCGCCCGCCAGAAATACTGCCAGAAGCCCCGCCGCCATTCGGCTCCAGATACCGAATCGATAAAGTTTTTTCTTATGAAATTTCTTATGGGACTTCTTATGGGACATATTTGTACCCCACTCCAAAAATAGTCACCAGCGAGTTCTCCAGGCCCGCCTTTTTCCGAATCCGCTGCACATGGATATCCACAGTCCGGGTATCTCCCGTAAAATCATATCCCCATATCTGATCCAGCAACACCGTGCGGGTAAACACCTGACGGGGGTGCTTTAAAAAGAACACCAGCAACTCATATTCCTTGGGCGTCAGATTCAACATTTCTCCGTTACAATAAACACAGTGCTCCCTCTCCGCCACGGTGAGATGTCCATAGACAGTCCGCTCAGCGCCGTCCACACCGTGAGCCTTGTCAAACCGGCGCAGGATTGTCCGCACCCGGGCCACCACTTCCCGCAGATCAAAAGGCTTTGTGATATAATCATCCGCGCCGGATTCCAATCCGCAGAGCTTGTCCTCCATCTCGCCGCGGGCAGTCAACATGACAATCGGCATCTTATAACGCTTAGTCAGCATACGACATACATCCACGCCGTTTATATCCGGCAGCATCCAATCCAGGAGCACAATATCCGGCTGTTCCCTGCACGCCACGTCAAAGCCTTCGCTGCCCGTGTGCGCGCACCAGACCTGAAAGCCTTCCTTCTCCAAGCCATATTTTAAAATATCCGCAATCGGTTTTTCATCCTCAATAATCAAAATCTTCCTATTGTCCATCGTTTCTTCCTCGCTGTATATAACACTCAATATAATGCTGAATATTATATTGAGTTTACCTGATAAGTGTAACGCAAATGTCTCTAATTTGTAAACAATGTGTATCCGTTTAATCTAAAATGTTGGAATTGCTGCTTCAGCTGGGGCGGCAGGAGGACTCCGGGAGAGTTTTGCAGACCGGGTTCGGTTGGGTGTTTTCTAATAGTGCTGCTATGGAATCTTGCAATTTACGGGTCGGCTCTAAGATGCATCCATGCATCGTAGAGCCTGAAATGCGCATCCATGCGCATTTCACCCTGGATTCCTGCTCGCACTATAAGAAAACGCACCAACCTCCACCAATGCCCGCAAAACTCTCCCGGAGTCCTCCTGCCTCAATGCCAGCCAAATATAGCAATCACAAGAACGGAAAAAATTCCGCTGTCATGAATCAATCACTGAATACTCCTTTTATTCAGCTTTTTATATAGGACGCTTTGTAAACGCTGCCAACAGATTTTATTTAAAGTAACTGCTTGTGCTGATTTAATTCAGTATCGAGGCAGTGAGAGACAGGGACGGATTTGCAGACCTTGGTGGAGGTTGGTGTGTTTTCTTATAGTGCGCGTCCAAGATTAGGGTGAAATGCGCACGGATGCGCATTTCAGGCTCTACGATGCATGGATGCATCTTAGAGCCGACCCGCAAATTATAGGATTGTATAACCGCACTATTAGAAAACACCCAACCGAACCCCGTCTGCAAATCC
>JAIDDH010000071.1:0-53523 GCA_029055435.1 Acetatifactor sp. | reverse complement strand
TAGAGCCGACCCGCAAATTATAGGATTGTATAACCGCACTATTAGAAAACACCCAACCGAACCCCGTCTGCAAATCCGTCCCTGTCTCTCACTGCCGACACTGATTAATCAGCAATGGCAATAACTGCATAAATTTTCTGAATTCGCCCATTCTAAACACAGAAATCAGTTTTAGAATCATTTATATTCAGAAAGGACATCTCTCATGCGAAAAATAATCCCTTTACACCATAACTGGCAGTTTACCAAAACTCCCTACGCCAATCTGACCGGAGACAATATAAAGTGGCACTCCGTCTCTCTCCCACACACTTGGAATGCGGTGGATGGAGCAAACGGCGGGGGCGAATACTACCGGGGCGAGTGCTGCTACAGAACCACTCTGTGTCCCGCGGCGCTGCTGGCAGACACACCCTGGAGCTCCTTCCACGCGATGCTTCGCATCCCCGCTCTCTCCCTTCGGGGAGACGTCTATATCGGCGGCAAGAAGCTGGGCTCCCACGAGGGCGGCTATTCTGCTTTCACGGTGGACATCACCCGGGAATTCAGCGAAGCCCGGAATTCCGGGGCTGAGCTGGAGCTTATCATCTCTGCGGACAACAGCAATCACAGCCACATTTATCCCCAGATGGCGGACTTTACCTTCTACGGCGGTCTCTACCGGGGCGTTGAGCTGCTGCTTTTGCCCGAAGTTCATTTCGATGTGGAATTTCACGCGGCAAAGGGCCTCGCCGTCACCAGCGAGCTCACGGATATCCCCGACCACGCCCTGCTGCACCTGAATAGCTGGGTCAACACAAAGTCCGAGGATTACACCATCCGCTATCAAATCGTTGACAGAGACGGCAGTATCGCAGCAGAATGCTGGAGGCCCGCCGCGGACCCCAAGACCGATATCCTCCTTCCCCGTCCTCATCTGTGGCAGGGCGTGGATGATCCCTATCTCTACCGCTGCACTGCCACTCTGGTCTACCGCAACGAGCAGGTGGACCATGTCTCCACCACCTTCGGCATCCGGGAATTTTATGTAGATTCCGAAAAGGGCTTTTTCCTGAATGACAAGCCCATGATGCTCCGGGGCGTCTCCCGCCATCAGGACTGGCTGTACGAGGGATATGCCCTGACCAGAGAACAGCATTTCCGAGATGCGGAGCTGATCCGGGATATCGGGGCCAACACCGTGCGTCTGGCCCACTATCAGCACAGCGAGGATTTCTATGACGCCTGTGATGAATTCGGCTTCATCGTCTGGGCAGAAATTCCGTATATCAGTTGCCAGAGCGATGACCCTGCCGCCCATGAGAACGCCTGCAATCAGATGAAGGATCTGATTTATCAAAATTACAATCACCCCTCCATCTGCTTCTGGGGCCTCTCGAACGAAATCACCATCGGCGGGGAAAAGCCCGACCTGAAGAAAAACCATCAGGCCCTGAATGCTCTGGTGAAAGAACGTGACCCCTCACGCCTCACCACCATGGCTCATGTGAGCATGCTGCCCATGGATTCCGAGCTCCACGGCATCACGGATGTGGAAAGCTATAATCACTATTTCGGCTGGTACGGGGGAAATTATGAACAGAACGAGAAATGGCTGGATGAATTTCATGAAAAATATCCCGACATCTGTCTGGGACTGTCGGAATACGGCGCAGAGGGCATCATCACCTATCAGCCCGACGAGCCCCGCTGCAGAGATTACTCGGAAAGCTATCAGGCAGAATATCATGAGCATATGGCAAAGATTCTCATGGAGCGCCCCTATCTGTGGAGCACCTATGTGTGGAATATGTTTGACTTCGGCTGCGCCGCCAGAGACGAGGGCGGTGTGTCCGGACGCAACAATAAAGGTCTAATTACCATGGACCGCCAGATCAAGAAGGATGCCTTCTTTATCTACAAGGCCTACTGGAGCAAGGAGCCCTTCGTCTATCTTTGCGGCAGACGCTATGCCTGCCGCGCAGGAGACACCGCCGACATCAAGGTCTACTCCAATCAATCCCAGGTGAGCCTCTATCGGAACGGCGAACTCTTCGCCACTCAGGTGGGCAACCGCGTCTTTGTGTTTGAACAGGTTCCCCTGGAGAATGGCTTCACCTGGCTCACCGCCGTGGCCGACGGCTGCAGCGATACCATCACCATAGAGCAGGTGGAGGAAAAGCCCGGCATCTATACCCTTCCCCCCGAGGAGGATGAGGGCGATGGTGTCGTAAACTGGTTCGAGAAAATCGAGACCGTCGCCAGCGATGCGCCCATGGAGTTTTCCGACACCTACTTCTCCGTCTATGATAAAATCAAGGACATCCTCGCCCACGACGAGGCCGCCCGCATCCTCTCCGCCGCCCTGTCCTCCATGAGCGGTATGAAGCTTAGCAAGCCCATGCTTTCCATGATGCAGGACAAAACTGTCATAGGCATGTCGGAAATGTTTACCGCCATGGGCAACACAGGCGCGCCGGACAACGCTCTGCAGATCATCAACGCGGAGCTGAATAAAATACAGAAGCATTAGCAAGACGGCGGCTGCCTGTGACGCGGCTTTTCTCCTCCGGCTGCACGCAGAACCTTCCGGCCAGCACAAAGCACTCATGGGCAATCATCGGAAAGGCAGCAAGCCCTGCCAAAAGCATCCATTCCCCTGCAGAGAGCCATGCCGTGCCGAACGCATTTACTAGGAAAGGTACCTTCGTCACCGCAAACTGCAGGGCCAGTCCCACTGCTGCGGCAGCAAACATCAACGGATCGTCCCTGTGGTTCATGCGAAAGACCGAGCGGTTCATATCCCGCATCCCCACCGCGTGAAACAGCTGAGACATGCCCAGCACCGTGAAGGCATAAGTCTGGGATTTGGCGAGAATAGCGCCATTTTCCATCATCTCCCGAATGCCCGCAAGATCTATGGCTCTGCCGGCGGCCTGCAGCGCCGCACAGGGCAGCAGCAGGAAAGCCAACAGACTGATTCCCGCGATGAGCAGACCGTAAAAACAGGTGCAGGACAATCCGCCCCGGGCAAAGAGGCTTTCTTCAGGCTTTCGCGGATTGTGCTCCATCATGCTCTTCCCGTCATTTTTATCAATTCCCAGCGCCAGCGCCGGCAAGGAATCCGTGATGAGATTCACCCACAGAATATGGCTGGACTTCAGGGGCGACGCCAGCCCGAAGAGCACCGCCGTAAACATAGTGAGAATCTCCCCCATATTGGATGACAATAAAAAGATTACCGACTTTCGGATGTTCTCATAGACACTGCGCCCCTCCTCGATGGCCTTCTCTATGGTGGCAAAATTATCATCCACCAGAATCATGTCCGAGGCCTGCTTTGCCACATCCGTGCCGTTTTTGCCCATGGCGATTCCAATGTCCGCACTCTTTAAAGAAGGTGCGTCATTCACACCGTCTCCGGTCATGGCCACGATCTCTCCCAGCTTCTTAAAACCTTTTACGATCTGCACCTTCTGAGCCGGAGAGACTCTGGCAAACACGGTGATATTCCGATCTCGAAGCTGCCCCGCAAGCTCCCTTGCGCTCAGACGCTGCAATTGTTCCCCCGTCATACACTGCTCCGCCCGCTCCACAATTCCCAGCTGTCTTGCGATGGCAAAGGCAGTGTCCACATGATCCCCGGTGATCATCACCGTTTTCACCCCCGCCCGGCGGAAGGTCTGCACCGCATCCACCGCCTCCGAACGCACCGGGTCACGCATCCCTATAAGCCCTAAAAAGATTAGCTGCTCCTCCATGGGTTCCGCGCCTCCCCGATGCATAGCCACAGCCAGAGTCCGAAGTGCTCCCGCAGCCATCTCCTCTATGGCCTGCTCCACAGCCTTCCGGTGGGCGGAAGTCATCCGCTCCTCCCCCGTGCTTGTCCGAATATAAGTACATCTCCCCAGCACCACGTCCGGCGCACCCTTTGTATAACTCACACTTTTTCCCTGAGAACCTCTGTGCAGGGTCGTCATCATCTTCCGGTCTGAGTCAAAGGCAAGCTCCCCGATTCTCGGCGCATACCGCTCCAAATCCGCCTTCTCATAACCATATTGGGCTCCACAGTCCAAAAGCGCAAGCTCCGTAGGATCCCCGAGACGCCCCGCAAGCTCTGCGTCATTGCAGAGTACCATGCCCTTCAGGAACTCCTCACTCAGCTCTTGACCCACATCACAGATACCCGCTCCCGGCTCAAAACAGCTCTCCACGGTCATGCGATTTCTGGTCAGTGTCCCCGTCTTGTCCGAACACACCACGCTCACAGCCCCCAGAGTCTCCACCGAGGGCAGTCTTCGGATAATAGTGTTGGCACGCACCATCCGGGTCACTGACAGTGCCAGACAAATAGTCACCACAGCGGGCAGCCCCTCCGGCACCGCCGCCACCGCCAGCGAGATGGCCACCAAAAGCATCTCCATGATATTGCGGTGCTGACACATGGCCAGTACAAAAAGAATCCCGCACAAAAGTAAAGACAAAATGCTCAGAACCTTGCCCAGATCTCCCAGCCGCTTTTGCAGCGGCGTCAGCTCCTCCCCTTCTTCCGAAATCATGGAGGCAATCTGTCCGATCTGAGTCTGCATGCCCGTGGCTGTGACAATTCCCTCCCCGTGCCCGCCGGTGACGATGGTAGTCATAAACGCCATATTGTATCTGTCGCCCAGAGGAGTCTCTTCTGACTCCGCAGTGGACATCTCCGGGCTCATATCCGCAGTCTTTTCCACCGGAAGATTTTCTCCTGTGAGAGCAGACTCTTCAATTTTTAGATTCGACGCACGGATCAGACGCATATCCGCCGGCACCTGACAGCCTGCCTCCAGACATACCAGGTCTCCAACTACCAGCTCACTGGCCGGAATCTCTCGCTTGACCCCATCCCGCACTACAATGGCATGAGGGCTGGTGAGCTTTTTGAGCGCATCCAGCGCTTTTTTTGCTTTTCCTTCCTGCACCATTCCCACGAACGCATTCACAAATACCACCACGCAGATGATGGCGGCGTCCGCAAGCTCCCGCAATAAAAAGGAAATGACTGCCGCCCCCAGCAGCACATAAATCAACGGATCCTGCAATTGTGCCAAAAAGGTCTCCACCGGAGTCTTGCTCCGCGCCTCCTGCAGCTCATTGCGCCCTTCCGACGACAATCTCCTCGCCGCTTCCTCCTCCGTTAGTCCACTGCGCACAGCTTCATATGCCTTCTCATCCATCTTCCATTCCACTCCTATATCCCGTCCGCTTCATCGGACATTATTTTATCTGCGTTCCCTAAATGATATGCCTGTCCATGGACAAGTATGTCTCCGCCTTTGGGTTATCTTGGAAACCATATTTTATGACATTTTACGGCATATATTACCATCAACTATTTACAAGCATTTTTTCAGATATGAGTAGAAAAAAAATAGTTTCTGTGGTATGATGTATTAAAATAAATACATTGACATCATTGGAGGTGATTCTATGTTTGGCAGTAAAGGGAAAAAAGAAAAGGCTGTGCCCGTTGCAGACAGCACCCTGTTGATAGAGTGGATGGATAAAGCCATTGCCGGAGACTTTTCTCCGGTTGATTTAAGCCAATTTCAGGATCCTCAGCTAGCAGCGAAATATAATCAGGTATTGGGGAGCTTTGTACAGCTGAACAATAATTTTGTCATGCGTCTTAATGACTCCATGACTCTCATCGGCGACAGCAGCTGTGTCAAAGATATGATTGAGCAGTTGAATTCACAGACTACTGCCATCAACGATATGCAGGGCTCCAGTCAGGAGCTTGGCACCTCCGTTCAGAATATCCAGGATGCAGTCTATACCATTCAGGAAAAGACTCACACCGTCAAAGAGGATGCGGACTCCTGCGTGGTAGACATGAATGCCAGCATCCGCACTGTGGACGCTTCCGTGGCCAGCGTACTTCAAATTAACGATCAGATTGCTGATTTTCAGGCCAAGGCAGCCAAGATTAACGAGATTATTGATATTGTGAAAAAAGTTGCCAGCAAGAGCGGTCTTCTGGCGCTGAATGCCTCCATAGAGGCCGCCCGGGCAGGCGAGGCCGGGAAGGGCTTTGCCGTGGTTGCCAATCAGGTAAAAGAACTCTCCGCCAACACCACACAGTCCGCCGAGGACGCCATGACCTATGTGCGCGAACTGCTGGACGGCATCTCCAGTCTGGCAGAGTCCATTAACTCCACTGCTGAGCAGTTGGCTTCCGGCAATACCAGCATTCATCACTCTCTGGAGAGCCTGGAACACATGAATGAAAACATGAAGCTGGTGAGCTCCGAGATTGACCATATTTACAGCGAGATTAATACTCAGTCCGCTCTGACGGAAGCTTTTGTGGCCTCCATTGACACCATTGCAGCCAGCTATGAAGACTTGTCCAATGGCTGTGTTGGCACGGGCGCACATATGTACAAAATTTCCCGCCTGATCGACAATCTCCGCTCCGATGTGGCCAGACGCCGCGCGAAGCTGTACACGCAGGACTGGATTACGGTATATGAAATCGACCATCTGATCTTTACATGGCGTGTTTACAACAACCTGGCCGACTTTGAATCCCTGAGGCTGGATCAGCTCAACAATCCCAAAGGCTGCAAATTCGGCAAATGGGTCGGCTCTCAGACGGACCCCCGCATCACCGGCTCCTCCGCATTCAAACAGGCTGTCAAATACCACGACGAACTTCATGCTCATGGAGTGGACTCCTGGCACGCCAAGAATGAGGGACACCGCGAGGAGGCTTTCCGGCATTTCCAGCTTGGCTATGACACTTATCCCAAGTTTGTGGCAGCACTGAAAGAATTGAAAAAGGTCATCGCCTCCACGGGAGACACGAATTTTTCCAAGATAGAAGAAATTTAATAATTTGATATATTTTTACATTAATTTACCAGCCATTATCTTTGTGAGAGATAATGGCTGGTTTACATTTTTCCGCTCTCTTTGTGGGACAGTGTTAATATGTCCAAACAAACTTCAAGACTCCTGCAGCAGTAATTGGGTATACGCCTCCTTCGGGCTGGCAAACAGCTCCTCTGTTCTGCCCTGCTCCACAATCTGTCCATCTTTCATGACCATAATGCGGTCGCTCATCCGATACACCACATTGATATCGTGGGAGATAAACAAATACGCCACTCCCAACTCCTCCTGAAGCCTCTGCATGAGCTCCATGATCTGAGCCTGCAGCGTCACATCCAGAGCGGATACCGGCTCATCCGCAATCACAAATCCCGGTCTGGTAATCAGCGCCTGACCGATACTGATACGCTGGCGCTGTCCACCAGAGAGCTGTGAGGGTTTTCTGTGCATACAGCTCTCATCCAGCCCCACCCGCCGCAGCATGTCGCAGGCCTCTGCCCGCATATCAGCCTCGGACATCTGCAGAGACTTATCCAGATGTCCCGCTGCCCGCAGCGGCTCCTGCAAAAGCCAGCCTACGGTCTTGCAGGGATTCAGACTGCTGTAGGGATCCTGAAAAATCATCTGCGGCCTTGTGGAGAAGTGCCGTATCTCGCCTTCCACATTCCTGTTCATGCCGAGTATGGCTTTGGACAGGGAGCTCTTGCCGCAGCCGCTCTCTCCCACCAGTCCCATCACCTCACCCGGATACAGCACAAAATCCGCATCCGAGACCACGCAGCGTTTCCTTTTACGCCCAAAGAGACTGTTTGCGCCCTCCTGATAATACACATTCAGACCATGTACCTCCAGAACCGGACGGGGAACAGACTGAGAATCCTTCGGCGTCCGGGTCTTACACCGCACCCGCGTGGGAACTGCCTGTATCAGTTTTTTCGTATATTCCTCCCGGGGATTCTCAAAAATATCCTCCGCGGACTGTATTTCCACTACCCGCCCGTCCTTCATCACCGCAATCCTGTGACAGATACGTCTCGCCAGATTCAGATCGTGGGTAATAAAGAGCATGGCATTATGCTCCTTTTGATTGATCTCTCTCAAGAGCGCGATAATCTGATTCTGGACAGTGACATCCAGCGCCGTGGTGGGCTCATCGGCCACGATCAGATCCGGGTGCAGTATCACCGCCATGGCAATCATCACACGCTGACGCATACCTCCGGAGAGCTGATGAGGATAGCAGTCATAGAGCTGTTCCACATCCCGCAGCCCCACGGACGCAAAACTCCCCAGCACCTTCTCCTTCCACTCCTGCCTTGGCAGCCCTGTGTGGAGCCGCAGCATCTCCTCCACCTGTGCTCCTACCTTCTGAGTGGGATTGAGAGAAGTCATGGGCTCCTGAAAAATCATGGACATACGCTGTCCCTGATAGCGGCGGTACAGCGCCCGATTTCGCGGTTTTCCCGCCTCTGCCAGCGTCTCGCCGTCAAAAACCACACGCCCCGAAGCAATGTCTCCGCTCTCAGCGAGCAGCCCCATCAATGTCAGAGCCGTCACGGATTTGCCGGAACCGGACTCGCCTACCACGCCCAGAATCTCTCCCCGGGCAATCTCCAGATTAACATTTCTCACAGCCTCCGTACTGCCGAAGCACACGGACAGATTTTCGATTTGAACCATCGGGCTTATCCCGGCTTTATTTTCCATCTGACGCCTCCCCTGAATTCTGCCGGATTCCTTCGCTTAGAAGCGAGAATCCCAACACGATCCACACAATAGTCAGACCGGGGGCCAGAGCGTACCATGGCGCACGCAACAGATACCCCTGAGCGTCCGAGAGCATTTCGCCCAGACTGGCATCCGGGGGTCTCACACCGATTCCCAGATAACTCATGCCGGACTCCGCCAGAATACCATTGTTAAAACCAATCATCACAGACACCCAGAATGTGGAGAAAATATTGGGCAGTATATGCACAAATAAAATCCGCAATCTGCCCACTCCCATCAGTCTGGCCCGGCTGATATAGTCCGCATCCCGAAGCCGGATGAATTCACTTCTCACAATACGCACAAAGCTGGGCGTAAATACAATGCCCAGCGACAGAATCAGATTCTTCTTGCCGCTCCCCAGAATACTGATCATCACCAGCGCCAGCAATATACTGGGAAACCCGTTCACCGCATCCGTAAAACGCATGATAATCTCATCCAGCAATCCGCCAAAATACCCGGTCAGCGCACCGACGACGATGCCCAGGCCCCCGGACAGAAGAACCACCAGACTGCTGATGAAAATCGTACTCCCGGCCCCTTTCATCACCCGCGACAGGATATCCCTGCCAAAATTATCCGTGCCGAAAGGATGGCGCAGAGACGGCCCGCAAAATCGTTCCGCGGCAGACATGGCAGTAGTGCTGCTGGGCGTCCAAAAGGCTCCCACCAGCGCCACAAGCACTGCCGTTCCCGTCATAAAAAGGCCTATCCACAGATAGGGATTCCCTTTTCTATGCACTTGTCTCCTGTTTCCGTTTTGTGTCATATCAACTCCATAGGGATGTGTCAGCTTCCCGCATCTGCTTATTTATGACTGATTCTGGGATCAATCATGCGATAGAGAATATCTACCAGAAAATAGACTACGATTACTACGGCTGTGATATACAGCACCAGAATCTCCACCACAGGCAAATCTCTTGTGGAGATGGAGCTGATCAACAATCTCCCCACACCGGGCAGTCCGAACACCTGCTCCACAACGATACTGCCGGCCACGATCTCGGCGATAATCATGCCAAGAAACGTCACCACCGGCATCAATGCGTTGCGCAGCACATGCCCATACATCACCCGCTGCTCCGTACAGCCCTTACTGCGGGCCGTCCGCACATAGTCCGCGCTCATCTCAGTGAGCAGGGAATTGCGCAGGAAACGGGCGGTCATGGCAATCTTCGGGAGCGCCACCGACAGCGCAGGGAAAATCAAATAAGCCAGAAAGCCTGCAAAATTATCCTGATAGCTCACATAACCGCCGGGAATAAACCACCTGAGCACCATGCCGAACAGATAAGTCACCAGAATCCCCAGAAAAAAGGACGGCACCGCCATGGTCGTCTGAGTCAGCACGCTGAAAAACGCGTCCGCCGCCCGCCCCCGACTCTTCGCCCAGAACACTCCCAACGGAATCGAGACGATCACAATCAAAAGCACGGAGAGCACCGCCAGCCACAGCGTCACGGGAAGCTTGTCCCCGATGAGCTCCGCGACGGGCATCATCTCATTCATGGACTTGGAATAACGATAGCTCCGCCCCAGGTCTCCCCGCAGCACACCCGTCATCCAGTTCACATAGCGCACCACCGGCGGGTCGTTTAAGCCCAGCTCCTCCCGAAGCTGCGCCTCCCGCTCTGGGGTGGCCTCCGTGCCCAGAATGGAACCTACCACGTCACCCGGAATAATCTGAAAAGCGAGAAAAGCGGCAACGGATACCAGGAACAATGTCATAATGAGAGTAACTGTTTTCTTACCAAAGTATCGCATTTGCCGCTTCCTCCTTCCTATTCCGTTTATTTGGTACTATTTCGTATAACGCACCACGCTCATATCCTGCACATACACAGGATAGAAGGTGTAGCCGGAAAGCTCAGGCTTCACTGCCACCGTGATGGGCGGAACGGATAAAAATGCCGTACCCGCATCTTCCACCAGCATGTTCTGCAGTTCCTTATAATACTCTGCCTTCTCGGCCAGATCAAGACTTGCCGCCGCCTTCAGATAGGTCTCATCATACTCTGCATTGGCATAGTTGATGAAATTCTTAGAAGACTCCGTCTGGAATCTGTTCAACAGATATCCGGGAGTCTGGTCGCAGGTGATGCCGCTGATAGTCGCCTGATAGTTCCGTCCGTTGTAGACCTCATCCAGCCAGGTAGCCCATTCCACAGGGACGATGACCGCGTTGATGCCCGCCGCTTCAAGCTGCTGCGCCACGACCTCCGCTGTCTGCATATGCACCTCATAATTGGAAGGAACCTTGATCTCCAAATCGATTCCATCCGCATAGCCTGCATCTTCCAGGAGCTCCTTCGCCTTCTCGATATTGGCCCCCGTGCCGTAGACGTCATTGACATCCACATAAAAATCCTGCAGAGTGGGCAGCATGGCAGAACTTATGATCGCTCCGTTCCCGCCGAACACAAACTCATTCACGGAATCCTTATCCAGAGCATAGCAGATGGCCTGACGCACCCGCACATCGCTTAAGGTCTCATCCGCATTGTTCAGGAACAGTGCCTGCACCACATTGGAAGGCGCCGCCATCACCTGAAAGCTACCGGAAAGCTCCGCCGCCTGAGAGTCGGTGAGATATGGATAGATGTCGATGGAACCGCCCTGCAGATCCAGCAGAGCAGTGTCAGGACTGTTCACAATCTTGAAAGTGACCTCATCCAGATAGGGAAGGCCAGACTGCCAATAGTCCGCATTTTTTGCCAGCACAACTCCCTCCTGAGGCTTATAAGACACAAAAGAAAACGGCCCTGTACCGACAGGATGCGCCTCGGCATCCTCTCCGCTGCCCGCGGGAATGATAGCCGCCGTGAAGCTGTAAATCAGCTCCATATTCGCACTGCCTACCGATACCTGAACCGTCTGAGGATCCAAAATATCTACACTCGTGATACCGCCCTTATCGGCGCTCAGAGTTGACATGAGTGCAGTGCCGTCCAAAATTCCTGCGACGCGCTCCAGAGAATACTTGACGTCCTCCGCCGTCACCTCATCTCCGTTGTGGAACTTGACACCCTCTCTCAAAGTAAAGGTGTATACCAGTCCATCCTCGGAAATGCTGTAATCGCTCGCTACTGCATTCATCAGATTGCCGTTGGGGTCGGGTTTAACCAAACCTTCAAAAATGTTGAATAGAATCTCTTTAGTTCCTGCCGCAGTCGCTTTGTGTGGGTCAAGACTATCAATATCCTGCTGTATTCCTACAACTACTGAGGACTTATCCTCCGAAGACTCTCCCGTACCGCCTGCGCATCCGCCCAGTGCAGTCATAATCAGAAGTGCCACCATGAAGTAAACGTGAAACCGCTTTTTCATAACTTTCGCTTCTCCTCTTCGTCAAACAAATCTCTCATTATTCTATTGTCTCCCTCATTGTACCATATCAAACCGCTATTGCAAGTTTTTTTATTCGTACAATCCGGCTTGCTGCATGGAATAGTCCGGATTTTCTGTAAAGTTCCGCCCGCACAGGGGGAGCATTTGTATTCAGACACGCTTTCGCTCCGAGAAAAACGTAGCAGACGCTAAGCTCGCGCTGTAAACAGCGTTCGCTAAGCGCTGACGTTTTTCAAGGGTCTTCATCCAAACGCTCCCCCTGTGCGGGCTGCTTTACGGAAAAAAATAAACTATTACATCAGTCAGCCTTCTGCTATGGCATTGCCCGTATAGAGCTGGTAGTATCTGCCGCGTTCCTCCAGAAGCTCGTCGTGGGTGCCGCGCTCGATGATGCGGCCCTGCTCCAGCACCATGATGCAGTCGCTGTTCTGTACGGTGGAGAGTCTGTGGGCAATGACAAAGGTGGTTCTGCCGCTCATGAGCTTATCCATGCCGTCCTGCACGATTTTCTCCGTCCGGGTGTCGATGGAGCTGGTGGCTTCGTCCAGAATCAGTACAGGGGGATCTGCCACCGCAGCTCTGGCGATGGCCAGAAGCTGTCTCTGTCCCTGACTCAGATTAGCTCCGTCCCCGGTGAGCACTGTATCATAGCCCTGGGGAAGCTGGCGGATAAAGCCGTCCGCGTTGGCCAGCTTTGCCGCCGCGATAACCTCCTCGTCCGTGGCGTCCAATTTACCAAAACGGATATTCTCCCGCACCGTGTCAGTGAACAGATGGGTGTCCTGCAGCACGATTCCCAGTGAGCGGCGCAGGTCCGCTTTCCTGATTTTGTTGATATTGATACCGTCATAACGGATTTTGCCGTCCTGAATATCATAAAAGCGGTTAATCAGATTGGTGATAGTAGTCTTGCCTGCGCCCGTAGACCCCACAAAGGCAATCTTCTGACCGGGCTGGGCATACATGCGGATATCATGCAGCACCATCTTGTCGTCCGTATAACCGAAATCCACACCGTCAAACACCACATCGCCCTTAAGCTCCACATAGTCCACCGAGCCGTCCGCCTGATGCGTGTGCTTCCATGCCCACATGCCGGTGCGCTCTGCACACTCTATCAGCTTACCATTTTCTTTCCTCACGCGCGCCAGCGTCACATAGCCGTTATCGGTCTCCTCTTTCTCGTCCAGAAGGTCGAACACACGCTTGCCGCCCGCCAGAGCCATGACAATACTGTTGAGCTGCTGACTCACCTGATTGATGGGCATATTAAAGCTCTTGTTGAAGGTCAGAAAGCTCACCAGACCGCCCAGCGTGAAACCGCCGATGCCATTCAGCGCCAGCACACTTCCCGCACAGGCCACAACAACATAACTCAGATTACCCAACTGCATGCTGATGGGTCCCATCAGATTTGCAAATTTATTGGCATTGTAGGAGCAATCGAACAGCGCGTCATTCAAAACCTTGAACTCCTCCTTGCTCTTCTCCTCATGGCAGAACACCTTCACCACCTTCTGTCCTTCCATGCGCTCCTCGATAAAACCGTTGAGCTTACCCAGCGCCTCCTGCTGCACCTTGAAATATTTTCCACTCCTGCCCACCACATTCTTGGTGGTAAACAGCATGATGCCCACCATAATCAAGGATAGGATGGTCAGCCAAATATTCAGGCTGATCATGCTGGCCAGCACGCTGACAATAGTGATACCGCTGCTGATCATCTGGGGAATACTCTGACTGATCATCTGCCGCAGCGTGTCGATATCATTGGTATACACCGACATGATATCCCCGTGAGTGTGCGTATCAAAATATTTGATGGGCAGTCTGGACATATGAGCAAACATATCGTCCCTGAGACGCTTCATGGTTCCCTGTGTCACATTCACCATAATTCTGGACTGAGTGTATGCACAGATGACGCCCAGCAGATAAAATAAAGCCACTCTGCCCATAGCATAAAGCAGAGGGGTGAAATCAGGATTGGTCTGCTTAAGCAGAGGCTTAATATAATCGTCTATGAGAGTCTTTAAGAACAAAGTCCCCTGTACGCTGGCCAGCACATTGCCCACCAGACAGGCCAAAACAATCAGACAATGAATGGCGTAATTCTGAAACACATAGCCCACAATGCGCTTAAATACCTTCCCGGGATTCTCCACTCTGGGGCCTGCGCCCATGGCTCCCCGTCTTCCGGGCCCAAACGCCGGTCCTCTCGCAGTTCTCTGTTCTGCCATTACAGCTCCCCTCCCTTCTCGTCAAAGTCTCCACTTCCTCCGGTCTGCGCCTCGTAGACCTCGCGGTATATGTCGTTTCGCTCCAAAAGCTCCTCATGCGTGCCCACTGCATCTATACGGCCGTTCTCCATGACTATGATGCGGTCTGCATCCTGAATGCTGGAAATCCGCTGCGCGATAATGAGCTTGGTCGTCCCCGGTATCTCCGTGGCAAAAGCCTTGCGAATCCTGGCGTCCGTAGCTGTATCCACCGCACTGGTGCTGTCGTCGAGAATCAACACCTTGGGCTTTTTCAGAAGCGCTCTGGCGATACAGAGCCTCTGCTTCTGACCACCGGACACATTGGAGCCGCCCTGCTCGATGTAAGTCTCATATCCCTTGGGCATACGCTGGATAAATTCATCCGCACAGGCCAGTATACATGCCCGTTTACAATCTTCCTCCGTGGCATTCTCGTCGCCCCAGCGGAGATTTTCCAGAATGGTTCCCGAGAACAGCACGTTTTTCTGCAGCACGACAGAAACCTGATTGCGCAGCGCTTCCATATCGTACTCGCGCACATCCCTGCCGCCCACATACACCGTGCCCTCAGACGCGTCATAGAGACGGCTGATGAGATTCACCAGACTGGTCTTGGAACTTCCGGTTCCGCCCAGAATACCGATAGTCTCCCCGGCCCGGATATCCAGATTGATATCCTCCAGCACAGGCTTCTCACTGTTCTGATCATAGCGGAAAGTCACATGCTCGAAACGAATGCTGCCGTCCGCAACCTCGTGCTCCGGCTTCGGAGGATTCGTCAGGTCTGCTGTCTCATCCAAAACCTCGCAGATACGTCTGCCACTGGCCGCACTCATAGTAATCATGACAAACACCATGGACAGCATCATCAGACTCATCAGAATATTCATACAGTAATTCAAAAGACTGGTGAGCTCTCCGGTAGTCAGGGAACCACCCACTATCATCTGCGCACCCACCCAGCTAATCAGCAGAACGCAGGAATATACCGTAAACTGCATCAGCGGGGAATTCAATACCAGAATACGCTCCGCCCGCACAAACATATTGTAGATATTGCCGCTAGCCTTGTGGAATTTATCAATCTCATACTCTTCCCGCACGAAAGCCTTCACCACACGCTGAGCCGCCACATTCTCCTGAACGCTGGCGTTTAATTCGTCATACTTTTTGAACACCTGCGTGAAATAACGCATAGTAAAACGGATAATCAGGGCCAAACACACAGCCAGAATCAGCACTGCCATCAGATAAATGCTGGCTACCCGCGCATTGATAAAAAAGGCCATGCCCATGGCGCAGACCAAACTGATGGGCGCCCGCACACACATGCGCAGAATCATCTGATAAGCATTCTGGATGTTGGTCACATCCGTGGTAAGTCTAGTCACCAGACCCGCGGTGGAGAATTTGTCAATGTTGGAAAACGAAAAAGTCTGGATATTCTGATACATGGCCTCTCTAAGATTCCTTCCAAAGCCCGTGGAAGCCCTGGCGCCGTGTTTGCCGCCCATGATGCCGGCCCACAATCCCACCGCCGCCAGCACCAGCATGATGCCGCCTATTTTAAATATATAGGCCTGGTCGCCTACCTCCACGCCCTTGTCAATCATGGACGCCATCAGAAAAGGAATCAAAGTCTCCATCAATACCTCCAGTACCATAAAGATCGGGGTCATGATGGAGTCCTTCTTAAATTCCTTCACCTGTTTTAATAATGTCTTAATCATTCTGTCTGATCACTCCTTGTCAGTTACAAAATCAAAAATGAAATGGGATATCATGCCTGTTGAATTCCAACTACCATGATATCCCAATAAATTTTATAAATCAATTAAAACAATCTAAAATTTTCCAAACCTCACTAAACCTTCTCAATCCCGCAGCTGTGCTCCTTTGTCTTTTCATCGTAATTAATCTCGACCATCACAATCTCGCCGCCAAAATCCTCCAATACTGCGGGATAGTTTCTAGTCTTGATCTGACCAATTGCACCCTCTGACGATTTGTTCCATTTCAACTCAATGATCAATGCCGGAAGCACCGATCTGCGCTTCGGCAGATACACTACATCCGCAATCCCTTTGCCTGACGGAAGCTCCTCAATCTTCAGGTACTGATCTACTGCAGCAATATGCGCAAACTTAATCACATATCGCAGTGCCTGCTCGTCATTATAGAAAGTCGGCGCATACTGTGCATCGCGCATCCTTTGAATCGCTTCGACTACAGCATCCTCATTACCCGCAATCGTATCCTCCAGAAGCTTCTGTGAGCGTCCTATCAGTTCAACCCACTTTTTGCTCGCTCCCGTCCCCTCAAGGATTTTCTCAAACTCAATCCGCACTTCTTCATTCGGGATACGCGCTGTCCCATCTTCTTCATGATAGGTAAGATAGCCCAAATGGATCAGCAATGTCAGCACATCGTCCTTGCTCTTAAAGGTTTCAAAATCATTTTCAAAACTGCTTGTTCTGACTTCCACCTCTTCACCGGCTATCAGCCGCGCAATAATCTCCTGAAGCCCTTCAAAATCCATGTTGATATAAGTCATCAGCGATTCCGCCGCAGAAGTCTTCTGCCAGTAAGAACGGAACTTCCCCTTTCTCATCGCCGACATGACTGAATAGGGATTGTAAATCGCTCCCGCCTCAGGAAAATCATACCCATCATACCATTGCCGGGCATCCTCAAAACTCATCCGGTGCTCTTCACAGAGCCGCTTTACCTCTACTTCCGTGAAACCGGTAAATTCAGCGAACCCGTCCGGATCAAGAATCGGGTATTCTATAAAATCCGAGATGGCTGACTGTGAACCATCCTTCTTAATAGGCAAAATCCCTGTCATATAAGCAGCCGCCACAACCTGTGGCGTAAAATTATTATTTTTAAACCATTCCCGTAAAAGATTCAGATAAGCCGTTTGCGCATTAGTGTCTTCCTTTGCCTCACGGATGGGCGCATCCCACTCGTCAATGATAAAGATGAATTGTCTGCCTGTTTTCTCAACACACCTGATTAAACAATCTGCAAGAGAGCTTTCCTTTTCTAACTCCGGATACAGTGAAACCAGTTCCTCATATATCCTTCTCTCAATCAGTTCAGGCACATTTCCTATTGCCTCATGTTGCTTTTTGACCATAGAAACAAAACCTGCAACATCAATACTGATGACATGATATTGATTCAGGTGAGCCAAGTACCCTTCCGTCCGCGCAATCTCCTTATCATCAAAAAGCTTATGCGAATCGCAGGAACAGTCATAATATGCGCACAACATCTTTGCCGCATAAGATTTGCCAAAACGCCTGGGTCTGCTGATACAGGACAACTTCTCCATTGTTCCCACAGTTTTATTAACCAAAGCAATCAAACCTGTTTTATCCACATATTCCGACTGCAAAATCTCTTGAAATCCTCTGTTTCCGGGATTCAGATAGGTTCCCATTCAAAATGTCCTTTCCGGGTGAAAATCGCACAATAGCTTCAATGATTAAATTTTACGTCCTGATATGGGAAAAGTCAACGCCCATGACATATTTTAAGTATTGCTTTCCCATCCCCGTGTTACCTGACATTTTTCATCTCATGCTATCGCGGTCTATACTTAACCCACTCCTGAACATTTGAGATGGTATTTGAAGAGGATATCAGTGTAGAAGACTCTTTTTCCTCCACTTTGCGGAAATAATAGGTAAAAATTTGCATACGGCCACGATATCTATATTCTGTATGAGACACTTCACTGGTAATAAAGTAAATCAAACCATCAACATTGTATCCTGTACCGCTGCCTCTATTATATCCGGCATTCGTGCCTCCCATATAACCACCTTCATCAATAGTACCGCAGGCTGCCAGTTGAGCCGCTGTCAAATAAGCCGTTCGATGCCACTCTGCGTATTGAGAAGACAAACCATAAGACGAGTAATTTCCATTCACACTATAACTTCGATACTCCCTTATACCTTTAGTTGTCATTGTATTATATTCTTCCATATTGTATCCATCTACTACCACCCGCGTCTCTACGGCTATGGAATCACTTCCCGAGACAGGCGTTGTAGTCCATGAACTCCATGGCCCGTAATCACTCCATTCAGCAGTAGAGTTATACATCTCAAATCCCGGCATTGTAGATTGTGACGATGTTGCGTAGGTAGTTTCCGTATATGTCCACTTCCTGTCGATCAATTCCGCGTCAGAAGGCACATTCTGCACCAGCGTCCAGCCAGATACCTCATGTTCCGTCCACAAAGCATAAACTGTGATTTCTTTCGACCCAGTTGCCACTGTGCTTTCTGTTATTTGCTCACCACCACTTTTTGATGTATACCACCCTTCAAAATCGTAAAAATCTCGGATGGGGATGGGCAGGGAACCATATGTATCTCCTACAGCGATATCCAGAGAACTCACAGACACCATGCCGCCGTTTGCATCAAACTTAATAGAAGTAATTAACGCTGTCCATTGGGCGTACAATGTTGTGTTGCCATCTGTCAAATAGATGTCATTTGCAGATACCTTGGAACCTCCCTTCGAACTCGTGAACCACCCGTCAAAGGTATATCCATCTCTGGAGGGAGTGCCCAAACTGCCATAACTCTCCCCAAAAGTTACAACTTTGGACGATTGTGGAATATCTCCCCCATTTCCTTCAAAGTATACCATATAGCGGTTAGCAGTCCACTGCGCTGTAAGCGTCTGATTGGATTCAGCTTTGAAGACAGTGGATTCTGTCACTTCTTTGCCGTTTTCATCATACCAACCCGCAAAATTATATCCTGTCCTGGTTGCATAAGGCAACGAACCATAGACTGCCTTATAAGTAACAGAGATACCTCCTCCGTGAACCTCTCCTCCGTTTCCATCAAAGGATATCTGATACTCTTGACCAATCCACTGGGCAAATAGAGTATGATCCGACTCTGATATTGCCAAGGTAGATTCCGTAACCTTCTCCCCGCCGCTGGCTGAAGTATACCATCCCTTGAATACATAGCCCCGATTGGTAGGTACCGGCAACGCACCATAAGCAGATGCAGCATACACGATTCCACTGGTAGTGCGCACACTTCCGCCATTTGCATCAAACGTCACATTGATAGGACGTTTTCCCTTGCTCACATAAATATTCACTTCGCCGCCTTCTATCTGTGAAGAACCCGCAGCAGGTGACTGACTGATGACGTAACCCTCCAGGACCGTGTTATCATAGTTTGTGAGTACCTTCACGCTAAATCCCTGCCCAGACAAGATATTCATAGCTTCTTCCTGCGTTTTTCCAACCACATTTGCGATACTTATTAAATTTTTACCGCTGGAAACCACCAACGTGATGCTATCTCCACTCTTAGCCTCTGTCCCGGCTTCCATACTTTGACGAATGACACAATTTTCCTTAACCGTATCGCTCTTCTCATACTCAATAGAAACCTTCAGACCCTTGGCCTCAAGAGCGTTCTTTGCCTCTGTAAAATTCATTCCGGTCACATCCATCATTTCAAAGGCCGCCGGACCTAAAGAGATGACCAAATCTACCACGGTATTCTCTGCAACCTGTTTTCCGGCCGTAAGGCTCTGGCTAATAACACAATTTGCCGCAATATTATCGTCATAAGCTTCTGTAATGTTTGGAGTGGAGAACCCTGCTTTTTTGAGCTTTGCCAAAGCATCTTCTAAAGAATCCGTAATGATATAAGGCATGGTAGCAATTCCATTTACCACTTCCACGACATCCTTACCACTACTAACCACGATGCAAACCGTACTGTTTTTGTCCATATAGGAACCGCCCACCGGATCTTGAATGATCACTTTGCCGGGCGAGATATATTCCGAAGCAACCGTTCCTGCCGTGGAAGCAAGCAGGACATTGTTTTTGATAACTGTAAATGCTTCATCGTAATCCAATCCCTCTACATCCGGCACAATAGATACCGTCTCCGGCACTACGATTTCCTCCGTGAAGAAACTGAAATTAATGACACCCGTCACCATTAGAGCGATAAAAACCGCCATAGCTCCCAAAGCTGCGGGCAGAGTAATTTTTACCCATAATGGCCATGAATAAAGATCAATCTTCTTGATTTTTCCATAAATACGCTTTACAGCGCCTTTGGCTGTCAGTTCCTTCATAAATGTGGCAGCATCCTGAGTTCTATCCTCTATGCGAACATTCATAGCGTTTAAGATAGCATTCTCTCTATTAGGCGATATGCCTTTTGCCAGCTTATGCGGTGCTTCTAAAATATCTTTGTTTTTGCTCTCATATTTGGCTCGCCTCTCCATGGCATCCGGCGGTGTTGTACCTGTGACCATTTTGTATAATGTGGCTCCAAGAGCATAGATATCCGTGTAAGCTCCTTGATCCCCGCGGCTTCTATACTGCTCCTCCGGTGAATAACCCGGTTTAATAATAACTGTTAAACTGCGGCTGTGTGATGTCGTGGCATACCGAGATGCGCCAAAGTCAATCAGCTTTACTTCCCCGCCTGTGGTAAGAAAAATATTATCCGGCGCAATATCCCTATGCAAAATTCCTTCCGCATGAACTACCTGCAGTGACTCTATTACAGGCAAAAGCATTTCAATCGCCTTATCCTCGGGAATTCTCTTTTCTCTTTTGAGATAATCAGCCAGCGTCTCTCCTTCCAAATATTCCATAATAATATACGCGGTCTGGTTCTCGATGAAGCTGTCAAATACTTTCACAATTCCGCTCTCGTTTTGGAACTTTGCTAATCGCTTCGCCTCATCTACGAATTTGACCATACCATCATGAAACTGTTCCTCTTTCTCCCCATTGAAAATAGTTACTTGCGTTTGATCCGGCATTCTTGTGGAGAATTCACTCGGCAAGTATTCTTTGATGGCGACTTTTTGCTGCAATGTTCCGTCCCACCCGATATAAGTTACACCAAATCCACCATACCCTAAGACTTTACCAATAATATATCTGTCATGCAACAATGTTCCCGGTTCAATATGTATTGCTTCCTCCGCCAGTGTGCCTTCCACATAACCACAGTGAGGGCATACATAAAACTTATCTTCATATACTTCCATACATCCCAAACATCTTCTATTCATTCTTGTCCGTTGGTCTCCTAAAATACAAATTTTTCGTAAATTGCGCTAATCGGAGTTAAATTCTTGGTTTGAATCTTGGTGTCAAAACAAATGGGATTGACCGGAATCTGTCCCTCGTTATTCTTACTCGTCATCAGTATGCTTTGATATACATTCCCGAGCATCCACGACAAAAGTCTATCAGAGGCTTTCTGTGCCTCTTCCGTTCCCGTTCCCAGACTCCACTCATAAATAAAATTACATTGGACTTGCTCCGCATCATAAAACACGTATTCTTTTTCATAATTCTGTAGCTTTTCACGCACCTCATTGATTACCATGGTTGAGGATAGCATCACCGGACTGGTATTACTCTCGTTATCAAGGAATGCATCCCGTCCACTATATTCATCCAACGTAAAATTCTGCCAAACCAAGTCCTGATAATACTCATCCATAGAGATATTCACATCTCCAAAATCTTCCACATTACTAAAATACTCTGATTGGTAATCTACAAATGTTGCACCATTTGTGATGACACAGGCGACAGGAACCTCTATCGCCAGCGGAATCTGCTTACGGCTTTCACCGTAATAGCTTGCATATTGATCCAAAAACAATGCTTCCGCAAATTGATCAGACTCTATGACCGCTGTCGCGTCTCGTGCAGCTTCCAATACAACCGGGTCAATCCCTGTACTTTCAAACAAATCCGGCAGCGTTCCCGATATGACCGCTTCCTGCAAGGCTAGTTCGTACTCCTCTTCCGAAAAAACCGTAAGCTCTACATCTACGTTTGGAAAAGTTGCGGTAAATTCCTGAATCATATATTCCATAGCTTCCTGTTCCGTAGAATCTTCCTTGACAGCATACCAAATATTAATATGAGCCGGATCAAGCTCTTCCTCTGCGCGTTTCTGCTCTATAATTCCAATGGCGAAGAGAATTAATATTCCCACAGCAGCCAAACTTGTCAAAATACTGAAAAATCTTCTCCTGTTTCTCTTTTTTCTCTCTTTCTCAAGGGAAAGAACTTTTCTGTTGCCATTGACAGCTTTCAGAAATTCACTGACATTTTTAAAGCGCATATGAATATCAATTGCCATAGCCTTCATGATTGCATTATTCAAATTCTCCGGTATACGCGGGTTAAGCTCTCCAGGCGGAACAACCTCGTCTTCAATCTTACGATTTGTAGACTCGGCTGGCTTGACTCCGGTAAGCATCATGTACAAAGTTGCCCCCAAGGCATAGATATCCGTCCACGGTCCGATATTTTTACTGTTATCATACTGTTCTGTTGGTGAGTATCCCGGTTTCAGTATAATGTCAATTACATCATCTGTAGAATCAGCCAATTTTGCCGCACCAAGATCAAGCAGTTTGATTTTAATGTCTACACCCGAACATATAAAAATATTATCCGGAGCCACATCCCTATGCACAATTCCGGCATTGTGGAGAGACTTCAGTGCGTTTCCGACCTCATTTATGACAAATAGAGCAAATTCTGTATCCACATTTCCGCCATGCTGACGCAGATACTCATTCAAAGCCATTCCGTTCAACAGTTCCATCACAATGTATGCCGTCTCATTTTCTTCAAAAAACTCAAAAACATTTTGAATATTTTTATGCGGTCCAAATTTAGCCATATTCCTCGCTTCAGCTAAGAAACGCTCTTTTCGATATTTAAATTCTTCACGTGATTTCTTTGTAATAATTATTTTCTCAGTTCCTTGCGCACGAGTAGCCAATCTGGAAACAAAGAATTCCTTGACCGCAACAATGGTCTCCAATTTGGAATCCCATGCTTTGTAGATAATACCAAATCCACCAGAGCCAATCACGTCGCCCAAAATATACCTGTTTGCTAAAATCGTACCAGGTGCCAAATAAATAGGTTCCTTGGCATGTGTCAATTCCACCTGTCCACAATGAGGGCACACATTATACTTGTCCCCATATTCTTTAAAACAGGAAAAACATCTCTTCATTTCTTCAACTCTCCCCTTTTATGTAACTTTCCCAACAAAAATCATCCCCACATAAAGGAATAAACAAAAGAGTGGTATTTCCCAACTCAATTCGATCCAGCTTAGCCAACTCATTTGATTCTTCAACCATATTATCATTCAGATATGTCAGCGCATTTCCCTCTCCCGGCTTCAGATAAAAGATTCTTTTTCTGGGCTCATAAATAATCCATGCATGTTTATCCCGGGACACACTGTCGTCTTTGTCCAAAACAATATCATTTGTATCGTATCGCCCGATAGAGTTTCTCCCTGCAACAATACTAAAGCATTTACCAAAATGAATGCCTTGCACGCACACAAGCCAGCCTACCGGCGGTTCCACAAATTCTGATATTCCAGAGATGTCTGCCTCCGCGTTCCTCTGTGCAGTCATCCTAAAGAATCCCACAGTTTTTCCCTCAGGATTTGCAGATGCCCTCTTTACTGCTGCCATTAAATCCGACTCCGCTTGTGGTATTGTCTCCGTCCTTTCGGTTGGTGACATATCGTCCTGTGATTCATTTGTGTCCGCGAACTGTGAGTCAGGCAATACATTACTATACTTTAGAGCTATAGTTTCCCCTCTCTCGGGCTGAGGCTGCGGATGATCAGTCTCAGTAGAACCCATTTCCATAGCCCATGTTTTGTCAACAAACTCCTTTTTTTGCTGAGAAACCGGCTGTTTGTCATCTGACTTATTGTGATTCCAAAAATGTTTCTTCTTTGGTGTTTTAGCAGACTCCACAGAAGCGCCCTCTTCCCCGCAATGGGGACACAATTCATAGGCATCTGCATCATAATAATGTCCGTTTTTGCATACTATAACATTCATACCAATCCCTCTCGTTATCGCATTTTTATCACTGTAAATGTCATATTATCACGGCTGACATTCTTACACTTTGCATTACTCTCAGCACGGGATTCAATAGCCTGCACTACATCATTCAAATCAATAAAATTTTCAAGTAGTGTGTTAATTTCCTCGTCAGAAACAATTTTATACAAACCATCTGACATCAACAGAATAATGTCACCGGACTGCAGGGCAAAATCATCATCATTAAAATCTATTAAATCCAAACCGCCCATGCCTATATAACTTATCAAGGCATTCCCCTTGGATATTTCCTGCTGATACTGCGCCTGCGTAATTTCCTTAGTCTGTAACTGCTCATCCAACACAGCTTTGTAAATATGATCAAAGGTCACTTGAACCAAATCTTTTCCTCGCTTTACATAGATTCTGCTGTCTCCCACGGATAACCAATGCAGGGTGTTTTCCCGAATTGTCACAATCACCATGGTACTTCCGGCATCCATCTGAGTTCCGTCTGCATTTTTTAAGTTTGCAACCATTTTATCCGTCTGCTTCGCCGCATTAATCAAGACTTCGTTGATAGGTGTATTTTCATCCGCTTCCCTATAGATTTCCACGATATTGCGACTCGCCAGTGAACTTGCCATTTCACCGCCTTGATGCCCTCCCATCCCATCACATATGGTGAAAATACCACCGACATCTTCCAGATAGTAATCAAAACTATCTTGCTGATTCTCTCTGTCACCTACTGTCGAATAAAAAGCAACACTCAACCGTTTGTGATTTACGATAAATTTTCTCTCGCTTTTATCTTTATACATGCCGTCCTCTTAAATGTTATTGATTCCATATGGCAATCGCTGAATTATTGTCCATATTGTATCCCATTCCGTTCATCTTTACCTGCATTGTCATCATATCCATCCATTCCCCCACAGAAGAAGCTTTTTTGAGCATGGCACACATATCAGATTCATCAATCAATTCCCAAAATCCATCTGAGCATAAAAGGAATGCCTGGCATTTTCTCAAAGGAATGGGGGACATCAATTCATACATTGGCTTGTCCCACTCAACCCCCAATACCCTAAGCAAGGTATTTCTGTCCGGGTGATTCCGTATTTGACTCTCTTTAAGCTCATGAGAAAGTACCAGCATCTGAGGAATACTGTGATCCAATGTTCTCTTTTTTACCTGATTGCCGGCAAAAATATATAATCTGGAATCTCCAATGTGTCCAATATATGCTTTTTTTGCATCTGTTGCCAAAACCACACTTGTCGTCTTCATCTTCTGCCTTGCATTATGGGCGGTCTGCTCTGCCATCAAGATTTCTTGTGATGCCATAAATGCTTTCCCCAAGAAATCTACCATTCCATCGGATTTCTCAAAAATATCTTTGAAAATAGATACTGTCATGGATGATGCCACATCTCCCATACCATGTCCGCCGAGACCGTCACACAGGACATAGCAGTGTTTGTCCTCCTTCTCAAATACTCCGACTGAATCCTCATTGACTTCCCTGCCACCAATATCGGTATAAATCACATGCGTCAGTTGTGTTTTCATTCAGCATTCCTCTCCGTTTCCGTTTACTCTTTTATTAATTCCACACGGAAATTACTTCGCCCTATACGGATTGTCCCGCCGCTGACAATAGGCACCTCATCATGAACAGATATGTTTTCATAAAAGGTTCCATTCGATGAACCTACATCCTTGATATACAATAGCTCTCCCCGCAAAATAATGTCACAATGCCTTGCGGATACATATCTGTCATCAATAACGATATCTGCATTTTTTCTTCCAATATGAACGACATCCTTTATGGGCCGCTTGTATACGATGGCAGGATTATCTAAGCTGCGCAGAATAAGATAAAATTTCTTCCGGTCAGGGTTCACATCCCATAACGCCACAGTGTATTCAGAATCCTCTGCGGAATCACTATGTACCTCCTGCATACGCTCCGGCATTGACAAAACAGGCGCAGATGCCTTCTTGCGCCTTCGTATCATCATAGTGATCGCAATCGTTGCAAGGACACCACACGCAGCCACTGACACAATAATCACAATGAAAATAATATATCCCTTGCTACTTTGCTTTTTATCAGCCTTTGTGTCTATCTCCTCTTCTGCGGATGTTCCATTGCTAATTGTCGGAAGCGATTTGGATGGAACAGTTTCTTTCTGTACTGCATCCGGTTCTTGCGCCCCTGAATCTTCCTGACTCTCAACCTGCAAATCATTGGAAGCAAAGGGCATTTCAGCGCTAGTGGTTAATTCCACCATCCCATTTTCTGTCTGAAGCTTCAACAAGATTTTCTTATTGCTTCCATCCATCAATTCTGTACTTGGTTTAATCCGAATGCAGAGATTGCTTTGATCCGCCGTCAGTCCCAATAGCACGTCTTCCACAGAAGTGTTTCCATCCAATAAGTAATATTCGGCATTGGAAGCTCTGGAAAATGCAAACATCGTTTCTAAGTCAGACTGATTGTTTTTTCCAAGTGTTCCAATCGTATACACTGGAACACCACTCTCACCAACAAGGATACGCACTTCGTCATTGGTATACCCGATTTCATTGTCATCCGCGCCATCTGAAATCAGGATAACACGAGTAAAAGAAGCAGCATTTTCTGATTTTAACTCCATCAAGATATGATAAAGCACATCACTAAAATAAGTATTTTGATTCTGATATTCTATATGATCAATGCATGAATAAGCAGTATCTCTATCCTCTGTATAATCACACAGATATATTGCCTCATCCGAAAAGGTCCCGATTTTAAATTGTTCATTAGGCAGCGCCTGATCAATCAGTCCTGTCATAATGTCCTGAATCTCTTGACGTTTCTTTTGGGGAATCGAATACGAATTATCGACCAACAAGATCGTCCGCATAGGTATATTCAAATCTGCCTGCTTCCCTGCCGAGAGATTCTCTGGCGGGCAGACAGTTGTCCCTATTTGAACAGTAGAACCAGCCTGAAGATTATCAATTTCTCTGATATAGACATAAATTATCCCATCTGCCACCACGGTAGAAGCTATCGTGGTGGACTCTTCCGCTATGACCTCCCTGCCAAATATGAACAGCACTACTACCACTATAAGAATGAAACGAATCCACTTTTTTGCTATTGTCTGATGGTACTCACTTTTCATATGTCCTCTCATTCCGCCGCACAAGCAGCATTCCTTTCTATTCAAACCTTGAGGCATTAGCCGTCAAGGTAGTTTCCATACTCATATATTGTGTCACCGCGCTCCCCGTTACCTTGTATATATCATTGAGTTGTTGTTCTGCCCGATCCATCTCCTGCAAAATGGAATTAAGGCGTTCCCTTATATTTCTTCTATCCTGTATTTCAGAAGGTATTCTCCATTTGAGCATACTAATATACTTTTTTTGCACTGACAGATTGGATATCATTGGCGGAAGATTATAATTAGCATTCCGCACCTTTTTCATATCAATATTGATTGCTGCCATCCTCCATCCTCCATCCTCTATATATTAACGTCGGCTGCAAGTCTTCGTGCCTCCTCTGCCTCCGCTTCCGCAGCTTCTTCCTCGGCTTTAATCTCTTCTCCTGCCACCATAACATCATGCCCCATATCTTCCAGATCTCCTGCCAGACGATTCAACCTGCGGACAACATCCTCTATGGCAGCATCAAGCCCTTTTATCTCAGTGCTTTTCCATGCAGCATCCAATGCCTCCTGATGACGTTTCAGCCTGCGCTTTACAGAGGCGACTTCATCCGATATCATATTAAGTTCTCTTTGCTGTGCTCTCACAGCTTCAATATCTATTGCCATCTATTTCCCCTGAATAAATCTTTTCCCTGTTGCAATATATTGCTATTCACTCCATGACCGGTAACACAATAACCCTACACATATGACAGGCTGCCGCCTCATTCAAAAGCGCGACAACCTGCCTGCACAAAAGCTCAGGATACTTACAACCTCTGGAATCCTTCTATGGAGTAATCTTCATTAACCGTAACAGCAAGTGCAACTGTAAACATTCCATCGCCAGTGCTTATTTTTACGATCGTGCTGCCCGCATTATTGCTCTTTACTGTTCCATTAGACACTGAACATACAGATGGATCCAGCACTTCATACTTCAGATCGGCCTGTGCGTATCCTTCCGGAATACTGTCAAATCCGATACTCATAGACTCGCCTTCTCCCAGATACATGGCATAGCTTACCAGCTCTATGAAATCGAACTCTATAGGCTCAAAGTCAAAAGGATTGATCTCCTCCAGAGGCTCGCCCTCCGGTGTGGTAAGTTCCTGCTCAACGACTTCTTTTCTGGTACATACATCTCCGGCCGTCCTCTTCCAATCCTCAAGATGCATATGCAGCTTGACCGGTGAGCTCTCGGAATCCCATATCACTCCGGAATACTTCCAATTACTGTTGATGTCCGTGATAATACAACCTGTCTGATTTACGCCCCATTTCAGCGGGACGTATAATTTCAGGTCTACACAGGTTGGCTGTTCTCCTAATAAATCTGCTTCCACTTTGGCAGCTGCCACTGCACCGGATGTAACCTGAGCATTTGTCACGCTGTAGGAGGCCTTTTTCCAACCAATCCGCAAGTCTACCAGCAAAGTAGCCTCCGCTGTCAATGTAGCGTCCGCTTCAAAATCCGCATGGGCATCGCTGTCAAATTTTTTGCTAAGACCAGCGCCTTTCTGCCATCCGACTGTCATTACATTCTCTGTGGTATAGCTGATAGACACATTGCCATCAGCGCCAAGATGTGCTGTGAGCATCACTTTAATGTTCAGCGGTCCCCAAACCTGAATATATGCTTCGCCTAACGGTATGGATGTAGCTACACTTCCGTGTATCTCAGATGAGACCTCTGAATCAAAATGAAACTTCAGCTCAACAATCTTGGGATCAAAAGGCCTAAGCATTCCTGATGACTCATATTTGACATCCGCTCTGATATTCTTTATGCCCACGACCAGCTGACCGTTTGCGGATGCCTTTGTATTCGCATTATTCTTCTGCACATCAAAGTTAGCCGTGAACACAATATGGTCTCCGCCGCTGTCCACTTTTGCAGAATTTGCGAGATACGTCAGGGTATAATCCCTATCCCTGACAGACATATTATATGCCTTCATCTCATCATAGATTTCCTGCCCCAATCCTACCGCAGTGCCGTCCGAAGCGGAAACGGCTTCTATGACCTTTCCCTGAAAGCTGCCTTGAATATTCAGATAAGTATAAGTCTCTTCTATAGCGGCTTCCTCAAAAGTAAAGGTCTCCCCTTCAATTCCTGTTATTTTGATGGCTCTTGCAAGAGACGTGTCCGTAGCGTCCAGATACACGATATCACCCACACTATAGCCTTCGTCTGCAGATAATACACCTGTCGCTCCATCCGCATTAAGCCTTATGCCCATGCCCGCAGTCTTCACGCCTTCTACAAATTCCATCTCTGTGATCTGTGGAAGTACAAGATTATTGTCATAACTCTTAGCATAATCAATAATCTGGCTGGCTATATCAGCAGTTATGGATGCTTCCGCATTGCTCAAGTCAATCTGAGCGATATTGCTGACATAGAAATCTGCCAGACTGTTTACATCGACCGTGGCTCCCGATGCGGCTATATCATCTGTTCCAATCGCCCGGACAGCGCTCTCCAACGCAAAACTGATAGATGCCGCCTTGTCAGGTTCAAACCTTTCGCCGCTGTCAATAATCTGCCATTCCGCCGCTGCCTGTATCTCGGGATAATATTCATTTGTCGAAGATACATCCGAAAATATATCTGTCTCCGAAACATATGTGTCATATCCAAAGATTTCTCCCAGCATACCGATATATTCGGCACGAGAAAGCCCGCCGTCCATACTTTTACCGCTGGTCGTTACATTATTATCTTTGCCGCAGCCCGTCAGCGCTGCAGCAAATAATAATATAAACACACACAGCAGCTGTTTAAATTTGCCATGTTCTCGTCTCATAATATCTCCCACGCTCCGGCCATTTATTTAAATTGACTGGCATTACTGTTAATCGTACCCTCTATATTCTTGGACTGAGAAGCCGCATTCCTGATAAACTTTACATAGCTGTTCACAACCTGCTGATAACTTTCAAATCTGCTACTCATATTCGTAATCTTCTGTCTGATTGTCTCCGCAGAATTACTCTCGTAGTCTCCCTTCAAACTGTTTATCTTTGCCTGAATATCATCAAGTGTCTTGCGCATCTCTTTATTCTTCTGGTCAATACTGTCTGCGTGACCGTCAAATTTTCCATAATTTATAATAATCTGTCCATTGTCTGCCATGATTTATTCTCCTTTTCTTATTTATCAATATACTGTGACATTAGCTCTGCAAGCTTGCAATCTGGCTGCTCAGGTTCTCCTGATTTCTCTCATACTCGTCAGCCGCCTTCTTTAAGAACTGTGCATACTCATCCATCAGACTCTTCATCTTCATGAAATCATCCTCAAAATCCTTGACCTTTGCACAGAATTCCTTGGCATCCTTACCCTGATAATCTGTTGTGGTAAAGGTCTCAACCAAACCAAAAAGCTCGCCATATTGCTTTTTGTAAGTACTTGCGAGTGTTTCTACCTCTCCTGCCGCCTTTCTCAGATTAGCCGGTGTTACCTGAATACTTTCCATCTTGATCTTCCTCCTTTATGTGTAATTTATTTCTAACATAATAACTGACATCTTCCGCAAATTGTAACGGATGTAACAAACTGCTGTTTTTATGTAACTGACTACCGTTATACAAGCATGACTTTTGAACCGTTATGAAGTCCCACATGATCAATGAACGCATTGGAGTCAATGGCTCTGCCGTTCTCCATATCGCATAACACACTTTCATTTGTGGGAATATACTCTGCGTCCTGCTTCTTTAAGAACTCCACGAGCATAGCTGTCACATGTGCTACCTTGAGCTGTCGTGGAACCCTGATATCAAAGCTCTTCTCTGCCGCTGGCAGGCAGACTTCCAATAAAATCTTATTCTTCATCGTCAATTACCCCTTCAAGTTTGGATGGCATTACAAGCCTCATAAGTCTTGCATATCCGCCAGCCACATAAAATCCTGTTCTTGAATCGATTTCCCTCCTCAGCTCCTTTGTCTTTCTGGTTATGGTCAGACGCATCTGATCTTCTATTCCGTTTCCTACCCAGACTCCCTCGCCGCCACAACGATTGCCCACCCAGTCGTCCATATAATACTGATTTACAGCCCGGTAGCCGTCACACACAACAAAGTGTATATTGCAGAAACCTTCAACTCTGTCAAGAATAGTAATCAACTTATCCCTTCCATCCTTAGACAGATTATCTTTAATCTTTTCATAACCATTGAAAACCACCAGCATCGGCATCATGTCCACTGTCGGATGCCCGTTCGTGTCCTTATAATTATTGTTTCTGAGCACGCAAGTATTGAACAATTCAATAATCTTGTTTTCGTAGTCTCCGTCAATCTTCTCATATGCAACATCCAGCAATTCGCCAAGCTCCTTGCCGCCGTTGAATACAATCGTCCGTATGTCCGCCACAGCTGATACTGTCTCGATAATACCTCCTGCATAGTTTAATGCATCTTGTCCATCTTCCGAGATTACCAACAAGACATTTTTTTCAACAGCATTTGCTTTCACATAATTATAGCTTGAATAGCTTATACCTAAAGGCAGCTGCTCAAAGGAGTTCATGTTATTAGCGGCATCCAGTCCTGAAATAAACTTGGGCACAACGGGAACCTGTTTTGCAATTACTCCCTCTGCCCGCTGTGTCAGTTCCGCCGCAAACTGCTTGATAAAACTCAACAGGTCTTCATCCTCTCCGACTATGCGTGCCGTCTGGAATACATAGGTCTCATCTGCTTTTAGGATACCCCTTCCTTTTACCTCCGGTGGAATAACTCCTCCTGTATTTCCCAATATGGAAGCATAATCTGCCTTATCATTCATCTGCATAACATACATTTGACGGAAATTTTGAAGCATTCGGTATCTCACAGCCATTGTGTTGTTTGCCGTGAGAACAAAATATATTCCATACTTGGGACATTCTCTGGTGAGAGTAATCATAATATCCTCATATTTCTCATAGCTTTCATAGAAATGGGAATAGTTATTTACAACGATAAGGATATAAGGAACCCTGTCATTCTCCGATGCATTATACCTGTCCATATCGCCGCCAAACTCTGCAAAAAGCTTCTTACGATACCTCACCTCTTTGTCAATCATGCCTATAAAACTATGTATCTTTTCATCTTCGCCATCTATCATGACACTTCCGGTATGTGGTGCGCTCTCATACATTTTCATTGTCTCAGCGCCAAAATCCATAATATATGCATTGAGCTCGGAAGGTGTATAAGCCTTGTATAATGAGTACAGTATCGCATTGAGCATCATTTCCTTGCCCGAACCTGAAGCTCCGTATATCAGCACATTGCCTGCCTCAGCAAAGTTCACATCAAGCAGTCTCTGACTCTGGGTATATGGATCATCTAATTCACCTATCACTGCCTTCAAGCCATTTCCCTCTACAGCTCTATAGGAATATTTTTCAGTCAATTCATCCAGTCGGATATCTTCCGGTATCTCAGGCAGCCACAGCTGACGTTCGCTGATATTTTCATCCTTTGCCAATCTGTCAAGGTATTCCATAATTCTGACAATCTGTCTGCCATTATTCTGTACCAACACAGATTTTTTGCCCTTGATCCTGTCCATCACATTCCCCAGCTCGTCCAGTACATCCATACATCCATCCGGCTCCTGACCCGACTTGTCCATATCCATATAGGCAGCTCCTGCCCATGCTGACTGCCCCAGTTCAAAGAGCTCGTTGTAACCGACCTGAAGGTAAAAACGTCCGGTTTCGGAAATTTCTGCAGCATCCGGGCGTTTCAACATATCATTGCTATCCGCCCTGTCCTGTACCTTCAGACAAATCTTAAACTTGGAATTCGCCCATATCTGCTCGTTTACCACGCCGCTTGGCTTCTGTGTCGCAAGTATCAGATGCACACCAAGGCTTCTTCCGATTCTCGCCGTGGATATCAGTTGATCCATAAACTCAGGCTGTTGACCCTTTAACTCTGCAAACTCGTCTGAAATAATGAAAAGGTGGGGCAACGGTTCATCCACCTGACCATCCCTATACATCTTCTGGTACTTATATATATCCATGGTTCCTTCATTTGCAATATCCCTGGCATGGTTAAAGATTGCCTGTCTTCTCCTGAGCTCGCTCTTGATTGAAAGAATTGAGCGCATGATTGCTCCTCCATCAAGATTGGTAATGGTACCTGCCAGATGAGGAAGCCTATAATGCTCATTCTCAAATGCTCCTGTGAGACCGCCGCCCTTATAATCAATCAGAACAAATGCCACCTCGTCAGGGTGATAATTTACAGCCATCGACAATATGTAGGTTATGATAAACTCTGATTTACCTGAACCTGTCATACCTGCCACCAAACCATGAGGTCCATGAAATTTCTCGTGCAAGTCTAAATAGAAAGTCTCGCCGTTGGTATCCACGCCAATCGGTGTCTGCAGGGTCTTTACCGGATTATTATTCTTCCATCTCTGGGGTATGTTCAAATGCTCATACTTGCCCACCCCAAACATATCCATGAAGGTCAGCATCTCCGGCAAAGCGTACCTGCCCTGATTCAGGTCAAGCCGCCTGTCCGCCATGTTCCGTGTCATCTGCTGCGCATAGCTTACAGGAATAATATCCTGTGAAAAGTTCACATTATCACTGCTGTTTGAGGCGGTATCATACATAAGTCCCTGATTACCGTTCACCCACACCACTGCGCCGCATTCCTTGGGAAGACTTTTCATTTCGTCATATGCACATATCACGCTGAAACCCTTAAGACTTTCGCTCTGCAGCACATCTGTAAGGAAAGCACATTTGTTCGATAATACCTTACTTGTAGAGATAATGATATAGTGCGGAAATATTTCCTCCTGCCTATCAGCGGCAGCTGTCTCCCTCCGCTCCATGATAATCTTATTGATTTCTATGGACAGTTCTCGCAGATTGTCCTCCGTAAAGGCCAGAAATCTTTTCTTTTCCTCATTATCCCAGATATGCTGCGCATATCTGACAAAAGACAAATACTTCTCATCACGCTTTTCATACATGCAGATAAGCTTGACCTCATCATAACTATGAAGCAGCATAAGCTGCATCAGTATATTATTCAAGAGATTATGCACTCCGTTTTTATCTCCCACAATTCCCAGCACCCTGCTTTTTAGGAGCGAGACTCCCACTGGAACATTTATAAGAAGCCTTTCTTCTCTCTGAAATGCCAGAAGGCTGTCCCTCAGAGTGTCATCATCAATGGAAAATCTGTCATCCGGAAATTTGATATCCGCATACATCGGCATATTCCCTGCGCCGAAACGCAAATATAGGAAATCATTTCGGGCAGATGTCTTGCCCCACAATTTCCTCTCCCAGAAATCATTTTGTGCTGTCAGTTCCATGATGGACGGATTGTTTTCGTTCAACAACTCTTCCTGTATCGTAATATTAGTGTGTATCTCCTGCCTGAGATTGTTTAGATATTTTAAATATTTCTCTCTCCTGTCAACTTCTCTCTCCACACTCCGCTTTTTTTCACGTTTGCGCATAATCACGGGAAATAATATCATACCTAAAAGCATGGATATAGAAGTTATCATGGTTGGGATTGTATTAAGTATGCTTCCTCCGCTCTTCGTGGCATTCACAATAGAAAATATGCCTACTGAGAAGGACGCGACACCCATGATGAGAGAGGGCCCCAGAGTGAGCAGAAGCGGCGTATTTTCCCTGTCTTCCTGCCTTGTGGGCGAATCCACCTGAAGCTCAAGGGGTGTGATCTCCCGCACAAATCTGGGAGAACGATAGTAATAAGAATCCTCCTCCAAATCTATGGTCTCATCATCCACATACTCTTTCTTGTTGAATTCGGAGAGAAGGTCTGTGTTGATTCTGACGCTTTTATCAGGATTGTTCATGGAGATAAAATTACCGCCTACCACAAACTTAAAACCGAGAATGAACACTGTATCCCCGACATTTAGAACGACCTGTCCAATGACTCTATGTCTATTCACATAAGTACCGTTTGTGGAATTATTGTCGCATAACACCCATGTCCCGTTGACAAAGGACAGGGTCCCATGGTGAGCAGATACATAGGGATTGGAAATAACTATATTATTGTCATTTTCCCTCCCAATGCTCAAAACCACATTCTGAGTGGCCACATACTTTTTATAGATACCCCTGTCCTCGGTAAAGGCTTCCGCAAACAAGAATGTCCTCTGCGCATCCTGGACAAAAGACATCTGGTACAGTTTCCCTTCCTCCAGCTCAAGCTGCTTTGTTTCTGTCTGACTTTCGCCATATAGTTTTAACTGTCTGTCGGCTTTTACGACCCATTTGTCTCCCGCATCGTCAGCCTCTATTGCCAGTATCCTGTTGTTGTTCATTCCCTTTTCATCATCCACAATCCAATACTTTCCCGCTATCTTTTCGGGAAGGTGGATACTGAATATCTTTTGTTCTCCGATTAAGGTTACCAGCATTTCTCTGCTCCTTTTTATGTCATATAGATGATATTAGCCTAGAATTTCCTTTATTTTCTTTTGATATGATCTGGATATGGGAACAAGCGTCCTGCCTGTGAGTAGAATTCCATCCGCACTGTATTTCTCTATTTTATCCGAATTTATGATATAGCTGCGATGACATTGCATGAATTGTGGTGGAAGTTTACCGAGCGCATCCTCCACCGTCATATAAGTCTCGAAAGCGCCAGCATCTGTGTACAGAAACATCTTTCTGCCGGAGCTTTCAATATATCTGATGGCAGAGAAACGAATTCTCTGCTTCTGCCCTCTGGACTGTATGGTAAGTGTCCTTCCAATGTCCTCCTCACATGCCATTCGCACTCTCTCAAGAGCCATTGCGACAATTTCCTTCTGAAAGGGGAGACGCAGAAAGAAGGTGGGTACCGCCCTGAATATTTTCTCTGCACAATCGGTTGTATTAGAATAGAATATGATTCTGATGTGTGGGAAATACTCTTGCAAATCCTTTGCCAGATCAATGCTGCTATCTGTGTCCGCATACACTATAAGAAGCTCTACATCACCCTTAAACTCATCATATACCGCTGTGGCAAGTGCAAAAGTTGTGGCATAAGCATTCACGGCCCAGTAATCGTATTTACCCCTTATGAAATCAGACAGATATTTTATATTCTGTTTGTCACTGTCCAGTATCACTGCACGCATCTCTTTTGTCCTGTTTCCTGAGATACCTTTCGTTATTGACTACATTTCCTCAATTTTTGTCGAATTTCCGCACATATTTGTCTCTCATTATAGTCACTTTAATGACTATAGTCAAGTATAAAGTTATGAAATACCATTGATTATAATAAGGGGTTTTTCCATTAAAAATTCCGAAATTTCGAGAATGGCCCCATGCCATTTGGGAAAAATAGAATGCTAAGAAAAGGAGAACGCGTGTGTGTAGATGTATAGGATAGAAAAGAGGATTTTATGATTAGCTATGAACCGTTTTGGAATACATTAAAACAATCCGACGAGACAACTTATACCCTGATTAACAGGCATCATATTTCCAGCGCCATCATTGATAAGTTGCGGAAGAATAAACCCCTAAACACCACCACCATCAATGACCTCTGTCGGATATTACACTGCCAGATACAGGATATTGCCCAGTATATTCCCTCTGACTCGGATCAGACACTGTAATAAGCTGGAATTACCATAAAGGAATTTTCCTGTAACTGACATTGTAATAAAATCATGCCATTATAACTGCTTTCACATCAAGTCCCCCGCCGTCTCCTCCCGCCTGTAATTTCTAATCACACAAATGATAAGCACCGCGACAAACGCCAGAAGGATTCCCTCCAACGCTTCAACCGGGATGATCTGTATCAACAGAATCGTACCCGCATCGACCAGAAAATGAATGCCTACCGCCAGCGCATAAAACCCGGGCTTTTTCTCTTTGACAGCGCGGTAGACCAGCCAGGACAGAGCGATGTGCAGTGTAATTGCCGATATACGCTCCACCCCTGCCATCAGAAATGCACTGGGCGCAAGCTCCCACAGCTGGGAGAGCTGTTCGTAAGTAGCGGCGGCTGTGCTCTCGTCCATAACCGCCAACATGGCATCCAGCCCGCCACTGTTGATCATAATCGTCAACACCAGATTTGAGATATATGTCATGCCTGTGATTAGAATCGCCTCGATGCCGCCGTGGCCGATACCGTACATAATCGCATTTTGCCTGTTCAGGCTCTTTGACATACAAAAGCGCATCGCCAAAAAACGCCCTGTCTCTTCAAAGAGGCCTGCTGCCAGACCGCCATAAATGGCATACAACCAGATATTGCCCGTCAACCGCTCCCCTAAGGTCGAAAGCACCACAATATGCAATATCTGCTCCAGAATCAGAGCAAACAGGAAAAAAGTTCCGCAGCCGATAAAAAACGCGGAGAGCTTCGCCTTGGTTTTAAGCTTCCAGAAAATGCAGAGGCCTACGGGCAGCCCCAGACAAATTATCAGTGTGACAATCATAGCCGCAATATTGGCGGCGGATACGACTTGATATTCCATGACAAAAGCCCTCCTTCGTAAATAAAATTATTTTATCACGCCTGCTCTAATATCTCAACCAATTCTTCCATGCTCTTCTTGCCAAAATAGGTCTCTTCCCCGTCCACCACCATACAGGGAACCGCCATGATTCCGTACTGTTCTTTGTACTCCGGGAATTTTGCCAGATCGTACATCCATGCAGAGATGCCCTCCGAGAGCGCTGCGATATGCTGTGTGCCGGACACCACGTCAGGGCAGTTGGTGCAGGATAGGGTAGTCATGATCTGCACGGTATGATTCTTTCCCAGCGCCGCTATACGGCTCCGCAGTCCTTCCTCCACCGGCTGTCCCGGCCCCGCCGTATTATAGAGCGCAAGCACAAAGGAATTAAACTCATGTCCTCCCGGCACACTGTAATAGCGGATACCGTTGCTGCGCTCTCCCACGCGGATTTCCAGATAAGGCAAATCCGTCTCCACGCGCTCATAGACCACCTTCACCTTGTCTGAAATGCCCTCCAGCTCCTTTGCAAACTGTTCCAGCTCTTTGGACGCATTGCTTTCGTATGCATCGCTCCCCGCCCCAGTGCTTCCTGCCGCACCGCCTGCCGTCAAGACCGCCGCCACCGTCACCGTCTGTTCAAACTTGACAAATATCTGTGCCAGATGGCTGCGCATAACTTCGTCTATCAGAGCTCCGCCCGCGTCGGCCTCTACGGTACCGGCCTCTGAGACTTCCGCCTTAGGCACGCTCTGCTCTTCCTTTTCCCAGTTTGCCTTGGACATCCCCAGTTTCTCCCGCAGCTTTGAGACATAATGCTCCAGGGAAGTAGCCGCCACAGCGCCGTCTCCCACGGCCGTGACCACCTGCCGCAGTCCCTTCACGCACACATCTCCCGCTGCATAGACTCCGGACACATCGGTTGCCTGTTCCCTGTCCGTGAGAATATATCCCTGCTCGTTCAGGCCGACCTGCTCCGCAAGCCATTTGGTTGCGGGCTCATAACCCGCAAACACAAAGACGCCGAAGGGCTTTCCATCCCGGGAAACATATCTCCATTCCTCTCCGGTTTCGTTATTCCACAGCGTAGCCTGAGAGAGAAATTTTTCTCCCTCCACGGCCTTCACCTCCGTGTTGAAATACACCTGAATATCCGGGTAATCCAGCAGCTTGTCCGACACGCCCGCCGCACAGGTAAAATCCGGCTCCCGCACAATCATGGTGACCTTAGAGGCGTATTTGGTGAGAAAGATTGCTTCCTCTACGGCTGCAAATCCTCCGCCCACTACCAGCACCTCTCTCCCCGTAAAAAATTCACCGTCACAGGTGGCACAGTAGGCCACGCCCCTGCCCTGAAATTCCCGCTCGCCCTGGAAACCGATCTTCCGGGGGCTTGCACCCACAGCCAGCACGATTCCCAGCGCCTCGTATTCCATACCGGCCTCCGTCCGCACCCGCTTGATGTCATCGGAAAGCTCCAGCTTGGTCACCTTCCCCATCTGAAACTCCGCCCCGAAGTGCTCCGCCTGCCTGCGCATGCCCTCTGTGAGACTTGTGCCGCTGGCCTTCTCTACACCCGGATAATTCACAATCTCCTCGGTGATGGTGATCTGTCCGCCGACCTTTTCCTTCTCCAGCACCAGCACACGATACTTTGCTCTCGCAAGATAAATGGCGGAAGTGAGCCCCGCCGGGCCCCCTCCCACCACGATCACATCATACAAATCTTTCATCGCATTCCTCCTACAGAATACCCACCAAATCCAGACTGGGCTTTAAGGTCTCGCCGCCGGGCTGCCACTTTGCGGGGCACACCTCATCCCCGTGCTCCGCCACAAACTGCAGTGCCTGCACCTTGCGCAGAAGCTCCTCCGCGTTTCGTCCCACATTTCCGGCGTTGACCTCATATGCCACGATTTTTCCCTCAGGATTTACCACAAAAGTACCTCTTTCCGCCTGTCCTGCCTCGGTGATCAGCACCTCAAAATCCAGACTCAGCTTGTGCGTGGGGTCCGCCAGCATGGGATAAGTCAGCTTCTTGATACGCTCAGAGGCATCCTTCCATGCCTTGTGGACAAAATGAGAATCTGTAGAAACCGCATAAATTTCACAATTGATCTTTTGAAACTCGCTGTATTTATTCTGCAGGTCCTCCAACTCTGTGGGACATACAAATGTAAAGTCCGCCGGGTAAAAGAAAAATACTCCCCACTTTCCCAATACATCCTCCTTCGTGACCGTGCTGAACGCATCCTTGTGAAAAGCCTGCACGGAAAAATCACTGATTTCTCTTCCAATTAACGACATGAAAAAATCCTCCTCTTCCTGATAATTTTTTATCAAATTTTTCTTAATTACAGCATTTACAGCATTACAGCACTCCAAAAAATCCCAGTGCCCAATATGCCAGCCCCAGCACCCAGCTGGTGACAATCCCGTACAAAATCACCGGGCCCGCAATGGTGAATATCTTACAGCCCACTCCGAATACCTGTCCTTCCACGGAAAATTCCACGGCACAGGACGCCACGCTGTTGGCAAAACCCGTGATGGGCACTAACGCCCCTGCGCCTCCCCATTTGGCCAGCCTGGAATAAATACCCAGACCTGTCAGAATCGCACTGGTAAGTACCAGAATCAGACTGCACCAGCTGGCGGCCGCCTGCTCGTCCAGCCCCAGATTTTGCACCGTATTCAATATAAACTGTCCGATGCAGCAAATAATACCGCCCATGATAAACGCTTTCAGCATTTGAAGCCATAGATTATGGGTGGGCGTCACTTCCTTCACATATTCGTTATAAGCCTGTTTTTGTCTCTCACTCACTTCCGTCATATCGTATACCCCTTTTCTGCCGACTCGCCGGGCCGTTCTCTATGCAGATATCATGCTATAAGCATCACGCATAATATGCCCCGCATCACCGGAAAATATGCAGCATCCAATGTTCATCACGACTCCTCTTCCTTTCCCTCTCTGCCCGCAGTCTCGATTAATGCCTTGTCCACATCCTGCTCGTAATTGCGCATGGCCACCTCCAGCGGCGTGGGATCCTTGGTAAGACGTCTCCCTCCAATATGATTAAAGAACACGATGATGCCCGCTGCCAGCCCGATGGAATAGGATATCTCCAGTACATTGGGTCCGGAGGGCTCCTTCGCCATCACAATGCGATAGACCTCCGTAAATACTTCATTGATTCCGACATCATTGTGATAGGCCATGATGGTGAAGGCAGTTCCGAAAAAGCTCACCATGCACACCAGGGCTGCCTTCAGCCATTGTCCCATGCTCTTGTGGCGGTTTACATTCACCCATTCCACCAGCACGTCCGTCTCCCCCACCACCTCCACACTGATACCGCTGCAGGCATCCTCCATGAGCTCCACCAGCTTCAGGCTGCTCAGCACACAGCGCTTGGGGCCCTGCTTTCCAAAGTGATATGCTCTCAGGGTTCTGCACTTTGCCTGGACATTTTTGTCCGAGCAGTACACATCGCCCAAATCCTTCATGAATACATCCTCGCTCTGCACCTCCACATTGCGGTCACATTTCAAATATACTGTCGTATTGCCCGCCATCTCCGCCGACCTCCTCTCACTCTACTACCCGATGCAACTCGTTCCAGAAATAAAAGAGCGAACCGCATAGCTTGCCCACCGCCATGCTCAAAACCGCAAGACCCAGACCATGGCGAAAGGATACTCTTCTGGAGAAAATCGGAATAGAGTCCAGCATCTCTGCGATGGCAAGCGCGAGACACCCGATAAACATTCCCGAAAAGAGCCCGAAAATCCCCTGCAGGACATTTCCCAGCAGCAGCCACCACTGAGCAGCCTCCGGAAAGTTTCCTTGCAGAAAGGCTCCCAATTGACTGAACTCCGGGAATAAGCTCAAGAAACCGCCCAGAATAGAGCCGAAAATCACCATCTCCTCATAGAGAAACACCTTACCCGCGGTGTGTGTCTTACCCGCAAAACGCGGCACCAGCCCCACCGCCACCAGCACGGTAAACACACCTGCCGCTGCCAGAAGCCCGTAGCTCGTCCCTACAATAATTAAAAATATACTGCGCACTGCTTACATCCTCCTTCGCGATGCCCCAATATCAGTCACAGCATATTCACTTTTCACTATTTTTAATAATTCCACAAAATATTCTTTAAAAAATCCATTTTGCACCTCTGCACATAAAAAAAGCCGCCCCCCCCCGCAGTTTCCTGCGAAGAAAGCGGCTCTCAGCCGTTTTCGCAATTATACAGACGCCTCGTTCAGTCTGCTTTCAAAATCTACCTTTGCCAGGGGCTTGTCAAAGAAATATCCCTGGGCCAGAAAACAATTATGCTGCTTCAAAAATTTTACCTGCTCGGCCGTCTCCACGCCCTCCACAATACACTCAAGCCCCATCTCCTGCGCCATGGCGATGACATGTCCCAGCATAATACTGCCGATTTTATCTCCCTCCGCCACAGGATCCAGGAAGCTCTTGTCAATCTTCAACACATTCCACGGAAGCTCCTTGATGAGATTCAGCGAGGAATACCCTACCCCAAAATCATCCACCGAGGTGCTGATTCCCGCATTCTGCAGGCCCGTGACAACCTCCCGCAAATCTTTGAAGTCCACATCTGTGGTCGTCTCTGTGAGTTCTATCTCAATATATTCGTGCGGCACCTCATAGCGATCCACCACACTGAGAATGTGCTTTACCAGATCCTTATTGCCCAGATGCCTTCTGGAGAAATTCACGGAAACCTTCACGACCTTCTTGCCCGCGGCCATCCATCTGCGCAGATCTCTGCACACATGCTCCAGCATATAGAAATCCAAAAGCGTCACCGCCTTGCTCTGCTCGAACACAGGGATAAACTTGCCCGGCACCATCATCCTGCCGTCGTGAAACCATCTGCACAGAGCCTCCGCGCCGGACAGACTATAATCCTTCAGCGCGACTTTCGGCTGATAATACACCTCAAACTCACCGTTCTGGAGCGCCTCAGTGAAAAGCTCGTCAATGACAGAGTTCTCCTTAATGTTTTCCGCGAGCTCCTCCGTGTAGAATACATAGGGCTCCTTGTTCACATTTTTGGCCAGATTATAGGCAATATGCGCATTATCTATAATTTCCGAAGCATCCTTGATATCCCCGGAAATCAGATAATAGCCCGCGGTGGCACTGACAAAAACACGCTCCCCCGACTCCTCATCACAAAGGATTCCCCTGCCTTTTAAGTGATCCATGACAGTGTTGAGATTCTCCTTGAGAAAGAACACCACAAAATTATCACCGCCCACACGGCAGATCAGCTCGTCCTCCTCAAATCGCTCCTGCAGCTCCCCGATATAGCTCGCCATAATTTTCGTTGCGCTGTTTCTGCCGAGCTGCTGATTGATACCGGAAAATCTCTTCAAATTAAAATAGCCCACGCCATAGCCGCCAATGCTTCCGTCCTGCAGCTTTCTCGCGCAATGCTTCTTAAAATAGGGCAGATTGTAAATATCCAGATACGGATCGCGGAAAATCAGCCGCTCCGTCAGCCGCATCATACGGTTTCTCCCGTTATAGACAAAAATAGATTTGGCCAGCACGGCAATCTTCTCCCGCTCCAGCTCATTCCAGTCTTCCGCATCTGCAAAAGGGCAGACTCTGTAGACTGCGATACTGTCAGTTCCTTCCGTCTCGCGGCAGACTATAGCCTGTTCTTCGTCAGCCTCGCCGTTCTGATACAAAACCACGCACTCTCCCTGTCCTGCAGTTTCATGTTCGGCATCCGCGTAAAACCACTCCTCCACCTGCGCGATCCTCAAGAGCCCGCACAGCCTCTCCAATATCTTTGCGATATCAGGATGATCCGGGTCGGGAATCTGTTCCATCCGCACCAGAAATTCATCCATCGCCTCTGAATATTCTTTGTAATCAAACCCCATCGATCTACCTCTCCATGACGCTTCTGCATTCAGGAAGCAGAAGCCTGTACATTCAACTGAGGAATGTTGATCGTAAATACAGTCTCCACATTCTGGATGCTCTCAACCTCCAATGTGCCGGACATTCTGGCAAGCAGCATGGGAATCACTGCGATGCCTATATTGTCCCCCTCATCGTAGGGAATACGTCTCTCTATAAAGCCTCTGAGCGCCTTCAGCTCAGCGGGATTCATTCCCTTTCCCGTATCGGCTATCTCAATCACAAGATTGGTTGCATATGATTTTCTTGATGTGGAGACCCGGATCGTAATTTTTCCGTTTTCGGTATGCCGCACAGCATTTTGGACAAACTTGGCCACAATCTGGCGGATTCGTCCGGCGTCCCCCAAAAGCACCTCCGGCAGATCCTCCCCAAACAGCACCTGTATCTCATTGCCCCGTTTCCGGGCAGCATCCAGATAATCCCTCCGCACGCTGTTGATTAAATCCACGATATCATACTCGTTCTCATATAACTCAATCTCACCGTTGGCAATCTGGGAAAATTCCACCGTGTCATCGATGACGGACATAAACTCCTCGCCCTTGTCCATCAGCTTTGCCAGAATAGAGGTCGCCTTCTCGTCCAGATGCGTGCTCTTCAGTTCCTTTGCAATGTCAATCCAATCCTGCACATGCTGCTTCATATTGGCGTTCATATCCACAATAAAATTATTGTGCGAGCGGGCCACCCGCTCCAATTGTTTGCTCTGCTGCAATGCAATATAATTGCTGTACGCCATCTGAGAAAGAACCGCCGCAATCTCGCACAGGAATTCCGCCGCCTGCTCTGCCTGCTCATACTCTATCAGATTCACCTTGGCCGCCGCCGCTATATACTCCTCCGGGTCAATCCCCAATACCGCCGCAGTCTTCCTGAGCTCCTGCTCGTTAAGCCTCTCGGAACATACCTGTCCGCCGATAAAGCTGCCTACAAAAGTTCCCTCTACCATGATGGGCGCCGCAAAATCCAGAAGTCCTGCATGACATTTGTATACCACAGACTCCCCTTTCTCCAGAGTAAGAAGCGCTCCTCTCATATCACATTCCGCACATCTGGCCATTCCGTTCTCAGTGCTCCGGGTGAGATTCATACAGAACTCCGTAAAACCACTGCCCTTTGTAATGGGTTTACCGTTGGCATCCGTGGTGAGCGCGGCCATACCTGTATACTTGGAGAAACCATTCTGTATCTTCTGCAATACCTGCACATCAATTAAATCAGTCAATAAAATCTCCTGCTCCTGCATGCCGCACCCCCTTTCAATACTTCTATTATACATTGCATCCGCTGATTCGTCCATCCAAATATTCTTCGAGATAATAATGAGATGCTTCTTCCAAAAATCTATTTAGTGCTTAGGTGTCCCTGATTCCTCTATGCTTCCATCCGGATTATATATTGTATACTTCAACATGTTGCCATCGGAATCCCATTCATATTCCTTCCAATCATTTATGCTTCCGTCCGGATTATATGTTATATGCTTCGAAATGTTGCCATTGGAGTCATGTTCTAATTCCCACCAATAAGCTATTTTGCCTACTCTACTCTTCATATCGGTATCATTGACATAATAGGTCATTTTGGTAGTATTGCCATCAGCATCATACTCACTTTCAATCCACCATATGGATGTAAGCTTATAATGATTGTCACGAGATTCCATATCCGGTTTCCTCGTAAATACTTTTACTCCCTCTTCATTATCCGCTTGTGTACTTTCCTCTGCCTCGCTGCGCTTTTCCTGCAATAATTCCAATGCTCTGTCAATTGACGACGCACTTAGCTTTCCACACCCCACCAAAATAGCAGATATGATCATGCCAACCAAAAAGAATGCCAATAATCTTTTTTTCATTTGTTTTTCCCCTCAGTCCTAAAAGCATAAGCTTTCTCAATTCTTACCTTACAATTGCATCTCGTTTTTCATTTCCGTAAATCCGTATTTTTGATACAGCGGTCTTCCCCCCTGAGTGGCCTCCAGTGAAATGTGGGAAATCCCGCGCTCACGGGCCGCCCCCACCAGCAAGTCCAGCATATATTCAGCGATTCCCTGCCTTCTGTACTCCGGGGCAGTATACATATTCATAATATAGGCTTTCCTGCCATCGGGATTATCCCTGGTGGGCATCACCTGAAAAAAGCTCACGCCGCCTGCGCCGATAAAGCGCCCGCCGCCATATTCGTCATAAATCAAATAGGCAATATGCTCTCCCGTATCCAGTGCCCGCCTGTAATAATCATAAGACGCCCGCTCCACCGCCTCCAGAGGCTCCTTCGCAGAAAGCCCGTTGGCGGCGCGAAGAACCGTGAGTCTGGTTCTCACCAGTTCCTCCAGGTCATCTACCGTGGCCCGCCTGTATTCATAGAGCGTATCCGGCAGCCTGTGCTGATACATCTCCAAAGCATCTTCGTTCTCCTCCAGCACCTTCATGAGTTTGGGCACATGACAGGCGTAAACCGTCCTGTAGTCTATCTCGCCGATCTCTCTATTCACTCGAAACTCTAACTGCTCCCGCTCCAGACTAAATTGCGCATTCGGAACACCGGCGCTTCCTCTGGCATCCAGACGTATCCATTTATCAATGCTCTTTATGTAAACGGCATTCAGAGAATGAATACAAAATCCCGTCTCCGGCGTATCGCCCAGTGTCAGCCGCTGATAACAGATCCCCGCGGGAATGCCGCACGCCCGCAAAAACGCCGCCAGCAGATTGGATTTCGCCCAACAGATTCCCACCTTGTGCTCCAACGCTTCCGAAGCTCTCCTCGTGACCCGCTTGTCCTGCACATCCCATGAGTGCTTTATCTCATCTCTGACATATTCGTATATCAGCCGGACCAGATGCACCTCATCCTCTGCCCGGCTTTTAAATGCTTCTGCCCCGGCCATAATCGCAGGATGTGTCCAATCGATATACTCCGACACAGAGAGGTATTCGCCCTCGTCATCCGCCAATTTCTTTACATCACACATGTAATCGCCTCTATATATGATCCATATTGCTTTAAGCATTATTATAACTCAAATATCTTAAATTGTTAAGACAATTTCAAAGCGATCTCAGCAAGAAAGCCATATACAACGGAAGTGTTAGAATCTGTTCCGATCTGCCCACATTATAATCCCCCAGCTTGATTGCGCTGCTTACATGATATTTTTCAGGGTGTCGAAGAATAGTTCTCGTACTTTTCGCGTTTCCGGTAGCTGCCTTTACCTCAACCAGCGTACATTCACCCCTGTACCGGATGACAAAATCCACTTCCAGACCACTGTCCTTGTGGAAATAGTACAGCTTACGTCCCATCTTGGCAAAAATATCTGCAATCAGGTTCTCAAAAATTGCCCCTCGATACCCATAAAGCTTGCCCTGCAGAATGTCATATTGTGTGCCGTCCTCCAACATACTGACAAACAGGCCGCAGTCCCGCATATATACCTTGAACACATCTTCCTCAGCATTACCGTCCAGAGGAAGCTCCGTAATTGAAAGATTATAACACCGCGAGATAATTCCTGCATCCTCAATCCATTGAAGGCTGCCCGCATACTTGGAGGCTGTTGAGCCTTTTTTTACAACAGAATATTGGAATTTCTTATTCTCTTTACTGAGCTGTTTCGGGATAGACTGGAAACACTCTTTAATACGGGACTTATCCTTTCTCTCGGCATATTTTACCATATCATCCTCATAGGAACGGACAATATCTCTCTGGATTTGCAATACCGTGTCCATTTGCTTTGTATCCACAAAAGTTTGCACGGCATCCGGCATACCGCCTACCACTACATACTGCAAAAGAAGCTGCTTCATACGGTTGTGCAGGGCTTCCGGCACAGGTGTTTCCGTTTCCAGATTCTTTTTCAGCATCTCAATCAGTGGTGATTCAATTCCATTTGCCCACAGAAATTCCTCAAAATCCAGCGGATACATATCAATCACTGTCTCCGAACCTACCGGGATAGATTTCGGTTCCCTGCCGTATCCCTTAACTCCCAATAGAGAGCCGGTTCCAATGACATCATACCGTCCATCAATTCGGAAAAACTTTAAGGCCGTTCTTGCCTCTGGGCAATCCTGAATTTCATCCAGTATAAGAACTGTTTCTCCGGCCTTAAATGTGGCCTCATTTCCCAACAACGCGGACAACATCATCACAATATTGTCAACTTCCAAAGAACCGGCAAATACGGAAGCATAATCCGGGTTCTCAAAGAAATTCAAATATACAATATGCTTGTAATTCTTTTTTGCAAAATCCAGAACGGAGAAGGTCTTTCCGCACTGACGGCAGCCTTTTATAATCAGCGGCTTATGATTTGCTGTGTTCTTCCATTCGGTCAGACTCTGTTCAATCTTTCTTTTCAGCATAGCGCTTCCGCCTCCTTAACCTGTCTTGACTTATAGTATATGTAAAAAATCAAACTTTTTCAATGGAGTTTCTGCACATACTATCAATTTTTTAGACCGACTTTTTCACATCATCTATTTTTTCCTGAATTCAAGCAAACAAAACCAGTGCCGAAAGAATATAAAAAACCCCGGAAATGGTATATTTCCGAGGTTTTTGATCTTTTTTTCTGTAATAATCCAACCGATTAACGCTTGCTGAACTGAGGCGCACGTCTTGCGGCCTTCAAACCGTACTTCTTTCTCTCCTTCATACGAGGGTCTCTGGTCAGGAAACCTGCTTTCTTCAGAACGGGTCTGTACTCGCCGTCCACCTGAAGCAGTGCTCTCGCGATGCCATGTCTCACAGCACCTGCCTGTCCGGTATATCCGCCGCCCTTCACATTTACAATCACATCAAACTTCTCAGCGGTCTCGGTAGCAACCAGAGGCTGACGAACGATAACCTTCAGAGTCTCAAGACCGAAGTAGTCGTCCATATTTCTCTTGTTGATGGTCACATTACCCTTGCCGGGTACCAGATATACTCTGGCAATCGCTTTCTTTCTTCTACCTGTACCGTAGTATCTCTCTGTCTTAGCCATGATTTATTCTCCTCCTTCCCGTCCTTTAGAATGTCAGCACTTCAGGCTTCTGTGCAGCATGATTGTGCTCAGGGCCTGCATATACGTGCAGCTTGGTGTACATCTGTCTTCCTAAAGGTCCCTTGGGAAGCATTCCCTTTACGGCAAGCTCGATAACCTGCTCAGGCTTCTTAGCGAGCTTCTCCCTCAGGGGAGTCTCTTTCATACCACCCACATAATCGGAGTGATGATAGTAAATCTTCTGATCCAGCTTCTTGCCGGTCACCTGAATCTTCTCGGCATTGATGACGATCACATAATCGCCGGTATCAATGTGAGGGGTGAAAATGGGCTTGTTCTTACCTCTCAAAACTTTGGCAACCTCTGAAGCCAGACGGCCGAGAGTCATGCCTGTAGCGTCTACAACATACCACTTTCTATCAATTGTAGCCGGACTAGCCATAAATGTTTTCATGATGTTTCCTCCATGTTACTTTTGCGGTTTTTGTCCCGTCTGCCCACGTCCGGCGGATGTCCGGCCACCTTCCATGCGTTTTCGGAACAGTTCTTGATGCAATGTAAAACTGTATTAAAAATGCCTTGTCGGGGCTATGACTCGGCATTTCGAAACACTGTCACAGTAGTATATTATAGGGTAGCGGGCCCTGAGTGTCAAGGGGTAATTTAAATTTCCTTCATAAGTTTGTAACAGTTCAGCCTAAAATATTGCGAATGCCAATCCAACAGTGTCGGCGGAAGAATACCGGAATGGTTTAGCAGGCGGGCTGCGGCTGGGTGTTTTCTAATAGTGCAGTTATAGTATCTTGCAATTTGCGGGTCGGCACTAAGATGCATCCATGCATCGTAGTGCCTGAAATGCGCCTCCATGCGCATTTCACCCTGGTTTCCGGCGCGCACTATAAGAAAACGCACCAACCTTCGCCAAAGCCCGCTAAACCATTCCGGTATTCTTCCACCTCGACACTGCCTGAATATAGTTCTCGCAATATTTCAGGCTGAACTGTTACATAAGTTTCTCAACAAGAAAGCTTTCTTTTTTTAAGTCACAGTAATGTCTGCCCTTTACCGCCGTGAATTTCAGCACACAGTAATCGGGATCGGTAACGCCCTGTTTGTAATACATGGTATCTCCATTCCGCCATATCTCCTGCTTGATATCCTGATCCTGCAAAACCTCCATGGTGCCCGTCAGCATAATACCCTCGTACCGGAAGCGCCCTCTATTATAGAAGTAAACACTCGCCCTCGGATTTTTCAAATACTGCTGCGTCCGCATGGCCGAAGTGTTCGTCGTAAAATAAAAGCAGTTTCCCTCTATCTTACGAGGCACGAACATAGCCTTTATATTCGGAAATCCCTCCTCGTCCACCGAGGCGATAAATGCCGTCTTCTGTTTCTGAATAAACTCAATGATCTGTCCCCAATCTGTCATAAAAAATCCTCCTTATCGTGTTGATTTAACAGCCTCATTTTCAGCCTGTGTTAAGGTACTGAGTATTCTTTCGAGGAAAAGCTCAAAAGTCTCCCTCTCCTCCTCCGAAAAGCCCTGATAAAACAAAGTGTTCATCTGCTGGGACACCATTTCATACCGCTCCCGCAAAGATTTCGCGTACTCCGTGAGCGATATGATAGTCTGCCGGCGGTTCTCGGGATTGATCGTTCTCTCCAGAATACCTCTGCGAACCATTCCATCCACCACAATGGAGACCGTATTTTTTGCAAGAGAGGTCTGTCTGCTGATCTCGCTGACAGTAAGTTTGTCTCTCTTCCACAGAATAAACAGAATCCGCCCCTGACCGCCGCTTATCTCTATACCATTTTCCGCCAACAGCCTCTCAAAAATCCGATCCTGCAGCTGTTTGATCTGCGTGATATAAAATCCGCCTTTTGTCTCCACAGTGGGTCACCTCAAAATAATCCTATACATTTCTCTATAGAACATTTCTATTTAGAACAGTTTGAGTATAACATACCCCTATCTCAAAATCAACCGAAAAAATCTTTCACAATATTCCGCACTCAGCTCCAATCATATTTCACCAGCGTCAGCCCGTGGGCCGGAGCTGTGGGCCCTGCCGCGGCTCTGTCCTTCTTGTCCAGTATGTCCTGCATGTCCCGGGGCTCTCGCCTGCCCTCTCCCACTTCCAGCAGGGTGCCCGCAATAATCCGCACCATATTATAGAGAAAACCGTTCCCGCAGACGCGGATTACCAGATCCTGCCCCTGCTCCTCCACCGTCAACTCATAAATCCGGCGCACCGTGCTCTCCACCTGGGCTCCCGTCTGGCAAAAGCTCTTAAAATCATGCTCTCCCACCAGATACGCCGCGGCCTCCCGCATGCGCTCCACGTTCAGTTCCCGATAAAGAAAAAGCGCATACAGGCGCTTCGTGGGCAGGGGAAATTCCCCTCTGTAGATACGATATTCGTATGTCTTTCTGCTCTCACAGCGCCGGGGATGCCAGTCTCCCGCCACCTCCTGGGAGCGCTGAATACGGATATCCTCGGGGAGACGCTGGTTCAGCGCGTAAGCCACCTTTTCCGCAGGCATCCGGGCGCTTGTGTCAAACACCGCCAGATTGCCCAAAGCATGCACCCCGGCGTCCGTCCGGCTTGCACCGATTACCGCGATTTTCTCCCCGAACAGCTCTGACAGACAACGGTTCAGCTCGCTCTCCACAGTAATTCCGTTATTCTGCACCTGCCAACCGTGATAATTGGTGCCGTCGTAGGCCACCGTCAAAAGAATGCGCCGTCTGTTTTTATTATCAGCTCTCCTATCAGCTCTATCATCAGCCGCTACCATATCCCGCTCCTTTGATTTCACCCTTCCTTACTCTTCCTTAAAACGTGATCCTGCCCACAACGATACTCACCGCAAGATAGCACAGGACACTCAGATAAGCCAGATAATCCCTCTTTTGATAAATCAGGGGCTTCATCTTGGTGCGCCCCTCGCCGCCTCTGTAGCATCTGGCCTCCATAGCCATGGCCAGATCGTTAGCACGCCTGAATGCAGAGACAAACAGAGGCACCAGCAGCGGCACCATGGCCTTCGCCCGCTTAAACAGATTGCCGCTCTCAAAATCCGCCCCTCTGGCGATCTGAGCCTTCATGATCTTGTCCGTCTCCTCCAGCAAAATCGGGATAAAGCGCAGGGCAATAGACATCATCATGGCCACCTCATGTACAGGCACCTTAAAAATCTTAAGAGGCCGCAGCATCCGCTCCATACCGTCCGTGAGATTGTTTGGCGTGGTAGTCAGCGTCATCACCGAGGAACCGATAACTAACAGCGACAGGCGCACTGCCATGGTCGCGGCCAGCGTGATACCCTCCCAAGTGATCGTCAGCTTCCACAGGCTCACAGCCGGCGTCCCCGGAGTGAGAAAACAATTGAAAACCACTGTGATGAGCAGCAGAAACAGAATACTCTTCATGCCCTTCACCATAAAGCGGAACGGGACCCGGGAGAGCCGGATCACAAGCGCCAAACCAAAGGCCGCTAACAGATATCCCAGAAAGTTCCGAAAACAAAACAGCACAATGATATAGAGCACCGTTGTCCCCAGTTTTACCCGGGGGTCCAATCTGTGAATGACTGATTCAGTTGGATAATATTGTCCTAAAGTGATATCTCGTAACATAAAACCTCTTACTTGCGCAACGCCTGCATAATCTCCCCGGCCGCCTCACCGATGGTGGTCGCCGCGGCATCCACATCCAGCCCGTTCTTCTTCAACTCATGTAAAATATATGTGACCTGGGGGGCCGCAAGCCCCACCTCCTCCAGCTCCTTATAGTGGGCAAAGACATTTCTGGGCGTGTCGTCATACAGCACACTCCCCTGATTCATGACAATGATGCGCTCCACATACTCCGCCACATCTTCCATGCTGTGTGACACCAGAAGAATCGTCATGCCCGTCTCCTGCTGCAGTTTCTTCACCTGCTGCAAAATCTCATCCCGCCCTTTGGGATCCAGTCCTGCCGTGGGCTCATCCAGTATCAGCACATCCGGCTTCATGGCAAGCACCCCCGCGATAGCCACCCTGCGCTTCTGTCCGCCGGATATCTCAAAGGGCGACTGATAAAACAGCTCGTCCGGAAGCCCCACCTTGCGCAGCGCGTCATAGGCCCGAAGCTCTGTTTCCTTCCTCGACAGTCCGAGATTTTTCGGTCCGAAACACACATCGCTAAACACGTCGATCTCAAAGAGCTGATGCTCCGGATACTGGAATACCAGCCCCACCTTGCTGCGCAGCTTCTTCATATCATAGTCATCGTCATAGATATCCTCGCCATTATAATAAATATGCCCGCTGGTGGCCCGCTCCAGGCCGTTCAGATGCTGCATCAGCGTGGACTTGCCGGAACCCGTGTGCCCGATGATACCCACAAACTGCCCGTCCGGTATCTTCAGACAGATATCCTTAAGCGCATGCACCGCCAAGGGTGTGTCCGCTCCATATATATAGTTTACATGATCTAAAATTATGGACAAAACGTATTTCCTTTCCGCCTGATTTTCCCTATTTCCTCCACCAGCTCCTGTGCCGTGAGAATCCCCGTGGGCAGGTTCAGACCTCTGCCGCGGAGCTCATGGGCCAGAAGCGTCGCCTGCGGCACATCCAGCCGCAGCTCCTTCAGACGCTCCACCTGAGAAAATATCTCTCTGGGAGTGCCCTCCATGGCAATA
>JAIDDH010000070.1 GCA_029055435.1 Acetatifactor sp. | reverse complement strand
CTTTATAAGTAACGCCGTCCTCAACCTTCAAGGTATAGGAATCGCCGGTTAAAGTAATCTGGGGCTCAAATACATATTCTGCAGGAACCTCAAAGACAAATTTAACCTTTGCCAGCTCTGCCTCAGTCAAACCCTTCACCTTACCGGTGATGGTCTTCTGAACAACCGTTTCAACAGTCAGATTGTGTTCAATAGTCTCTTTGTCTGTTCCAACCGCAAGGTCTTTGCCACCTCTGACAACATATCCGTTGGCGTCTTTCAAGGATACCTTGTAGGAATAACCGCCAGACACTGTGCCGGTGTATTTGCCGTCCGCTACCGTCATCGCCGTCTTATAGCCGGTTTCCACATTGGTGTAGATTACGCCATAGCCATCAGGAATACCTTCTGCCTTTGTAACATCGATGGAACCGGATACTGCAACCTTGGGAGCATGCTCTCTGGTGATTCTTGCACATACCAGCTTCTCATTGGTACAATAGAGCTTATACCAGCCTTCGTCTGCCGCATGGAATACAGCAGCTTCCACACCATAAGTTGCGGTATAGCCAAATTCTGCGTACTCTTCATTGTCTGGATTGTACAGCTTATACAATGCAGTATTACCGTTGGAACCCAACAGGCAAGTCAATGTATCACCCTCGTAGAGATAAATATCCAGATGATCCGCTTGATTAGTAGTACCTGCCTCGGTGCCATTCAAACTGTTTGCAACTTTGTCTAAATTACTTTCGTTATTGGAATAGAAATATCCGTTATAAACAGTATCATTTGCACCTTTCAGGCTCTTTGCATCAAATCTCGTAATTGCTGTGTTTGTAGTACGGATTCGATGGTTTTTGCCCCCCGTCACAAATTTAATCGCAACAACATCATTAGAATCCTTTGCCTCAAAGGTGGAAATCGTTACACCAGTAGCTCCAGCCTTTGTGCCTTCCGGATAGAGGCCGTTGATTGCGTCAACAGTCAGCAGGTTGTTGGCGCCTTTTACTTCCATTGCACCGAAATCCCATACGTCGGGCTTGGTGGAATCAAGTGTAACTGTCAGCTTCGGAATTACACAGACATATGCGATATATGCTTTTCCTGCGCTGCCATTTTCCAGTGCGTCAACGGTCAGGGTCACCTGACCCTCGCCACCCGTATATTTGTAGACAAGGGTATTTTCTCCCTGTGCCTTGCAGTCTGCAAGCTCAGCATGGCCTGCTGTTTTGCTGCTCAAAGTTTCGGGAGATACTTCTCCGGATGTGGTAGATGCCGTCAAAGTCGCATTGCTGTTATCATCTCCACCGACTACAATATAGCTGTTACCAGCCACATCAAAGGTCAGCGTACTGGGGCTCTGGAACTCCACACCATATTTGGGGGTGTGATAGTAGCTCCCACTACCTGCCTTCTTATAAGCAAATAGACCTTTGCTAATGTCAACCAGTGTTTTTTCGTCTGCTGCGAATGCATCGCTGCCTAAATTTTCTTTATCCGTAAAATCAAAGACATACGATCTTCCCTTAACAGCGTTCTTCGCATTGAAGCCGTTGTAGAAACCATCTGCATCAGGCTTCTCATCGCCGGGATTCTCTGCAGCAGTATGTTTTACTGCGATAGACTTTAAATATGTCTGCGCTGTAGGAACAATATTCACATAGCCTTTCGCACCTGTATAGGTAAAGTCTCGTGTTGCTCCGTCAGTTTTAACATTTTCTACTTTTCCAGTTGTATTAGTTTCTTCCAGGCTTACGGTATATTTTTCCGCATAGCCTGCGTCATATGCAACTACTGTAATCTCGCAGTCACCGTCTACAGGAACCTGAACTATAGTTCCTGCATTTATCAGAACGTCACTGCCTCTTACCTGAAACTTGGCGCCAGAAACAGTTTTAGCATCAACTTTCAGACCTCTGTAATTGCCAGCGTCTCCCTCATACTTAACACCCGTTTTGGCGCTTTGATCGTATGCATCTTCTGCCTTTACAGGGAATGTCCAAGTTCTGTCTCCTACAGAACCGGGATCAAGACCGTCAGTGGTGCCGAGTTCCTCGGGCTTGGGATCAGGGTCACCATCACTCACATCGCCGTCACTTACATCACCATCACTTACATCACCATCGGTGACGGTGGGTGTAGTGGATGTAGTGGGTGTTACTTTTACACCATAAATATTATAAGCAGCATCACAAGATATATAATATGTGCCTGCGCTCGTAATACTAAACTCGGTAGCGGAAATGTTGTTACCATCATTTCCTTCACTATCTGTTGTCACCTTATCATCAGAGTCTATCAAGGTAAGATGTCTAACATTATTTTTACTACTGCTCATGCCATAGACTTTGACTTTCGCTGCACCATTTGTTGTAAACTCAATACTGCGATAGGTGCTTTGGCCTGCGCCATTCATTTTCAAGCGATGGGTAAAATTATAGCCGTCTATTTTCTTACCATTCGCATCAATTGTTACCTGTTGATTATTTTTGGGATTATCACCCTCACTCATACCATTCAGAGCATGAATTTTAAAATTGCCAACAGTCACGTCTGCCGTGTAATCTTGCACTTTTAGAGTCCCTGCAGTTACAGCAGCACCAATATCCAGCAGTTCTTCTGTTGCAATAGGCGCAGCCTTCACACTCGCGACCCCTCCCAGCAAGTCTGCCGGAAGCGCTGTCACAAGCATCGCGGCACACAACGCAATGGAAACTACTTTGCTTATTTGCCGCTTCAGCTTGTTTGTCATGTTCAATTGCTCAAACATTTCTTTTTTCCTCCTCTTTTTATTGTTTGTTTTGGTTTCTCATGATGCTTATGTATGTACAAACATGTACACTACACCCACACCATACTGAGCTAATTTTTATATTATCATTTTAAGTAGGATTTTGCAAAGATTTTGTGCAAACTTAATAATTTTTCGGCAGAAGTGCTATAAAAAACGCTATGTTTTCGTGAATATTTACGGTTAATTTTTTTCTTTACACGCGACAATCTATAGAATATCCAATATATTCCACTTTTTATGACCTCTTTCAGTATATACTTGACAGTTAGGCAACCCTGAATTACAATAATTTTATCAAACTTAAAATGGCGTTTGAGATATTCTGTTCTTTCTACGGCAGTTCTGCCGCGGCAATTATGCCTTTTTCCACTTAATAATTAAGTATCAGGTAAATTTAGACAGTGGCAGAGGGCTGGCGGTTGTTGAAAGCCTCTGCAGACAGGAGGATTATGGGAAAATATGATGATGCAATGTATCGCTACCTGTCGGACAATGACAGGTTCGCGGATCTGTTTAACGCCGTGCTTTTTGACGGTAAGGTGGTAGTTCAGGGAAAACTGCTGGAGGATGCTTCGGAACGCTATGTGGAAGTTGTCTCAGATGCTGTTTCGCGGGCGGGGGCCGGAGAACAGCCCCGATACGAGAGTGGTGTTCGGGATATCCGCAAACGCATGAGAACAGGAGAGTGTTTTGTAGTAACTGCCATTGAGAATCAAAATGCCATCGATTACGCCATGCCGTGGCGCATCATGCGATATGACCAGATGGAGTACGGGCGGCAGATACGGGACATCATAAGCCGCAGAAGAGCGGCGCTTGGAAAGGCGATGCCTGGAAAGCAGGGGCGGTCTGCGGGATATGATGCGCTTTGAAAAAGTGGCAGAAGACTGGCAGAATGTGTTTCATGATTATGGAATGACGCTGTTCTGTGCGGGAGAACGGAATGATTTGTCGTGTTTTGGCACAGACTTAAGGCTGCTTCTGGAAGTGCTGCAGCTGCGGCAGGATAAAGATGGCCTGTTAAAGCTGTGGAGCGGAGAGCCGTTTTCTCATTTGGATTTGGAGACAGCGGAGACCATGGCAGTGATGACGGACAGTGTGGATATCTTGAAGAAACTGGAGATAACAGAGGAAGGAGAGTGCAATATGTGTCTGGCAGTAGAGGAAATGAGGCGAGATTGGAAGGCGGAAGGTGAAGCCAAGGGAATCATAGAGATTGGAATAGAGTTCGGCCTCTCCGAAAACGATATCCTGACGAGGCTGCAAAACAAGCTGGATGTATCACTGCAGACGGCTATGGAATATCTGTGGATGTTCGGGAAAAAGACCGTGTAGCAAATCAATGGAGAAAATATATAATGAAAAAGCGAAGAAAACAAATCATAAAAGAAAATGAAGTATCCGGAATCGGAAAATTTATGCTGGGCGGCTTTCCCCAAATGGTTGCCATAGACGGGAAGAAAAAGAGCAATCCGGTGGTTATTTTCCTTCACGGCGGGCCGGGATCACCCTTCCCCTTTTCAGTGGGATGCAGAGGCTTGTTCCCCGAGATTACGGAATCCGTGACCATGGTTTACTGGGATCAACTGGGCTGCGGAATCAATAATTATCCCATAAGCGATCACTTTTCCATTCATCATTTCACAGATATGACAAGAAACCTGATTACGGAAATCAAGTGTTTATTCCCGGAAAATCAAATCATCCTGTTTGGTGTCTCCTGGGGCAGTATTCTGGCGTTAAAGACCATAACGTCATTCCCTGTCCCTGTGGACCGCTGTGTCACATACGGGCAGATTTTATGTGATATCACTTTCAACGAAGAGGTCTATCAGGCGCTGGAGGCATCTTCCATGCCTGCGCGTCAGAGAGAGAAACTGGCCCTTATCAGGCAACAGGACAGTCACAGCATACAGGATGGTAAAACCATAATGCGGTGGCTCCAAAAATATACGGAGGCATATCAGTGCAAATCCGGCGCAAAAACTCCCATAGGCAGTGTGTTAGGAGGTATGCTCACCAGTCCTGATTACTACTTGAGCGATTTTATGGCACTATTTATCAACGGGTATGCCCGAAACACATCCCTGTTGGAAGAACTGTTTACCATCGACCTTCGCGAAGACTTTGATAAAGTGTCCATACCTTACACCATACTGCAGGGAAGCACGGATATCGTGGCGTCCACCGCAAAGATCAAAGACTTTACCGCCCAACAGCAAAATCCGCATATCACCTGTAAGATCATTGAAAACTGCGGACATATCCCTGATGCAAGAGGAATGGAGATCATATGTCAGGAGCTCTCACTGCATTAATCTCTTCTTTAACTGCGTAAACGCCTCGTAATCGGCCATGGTATCATACATGTCCAGATAGAATCTGCTTTTTAAACATCCCGGGTGACAACCATATTTGTCGTACATATTCTCAATCTTTATCTTCTCTTCGGAATGAGTCACCCAGATATTGTCGCTGCGATTAAACAAGTCCAACAATTCGCAGTCATGTGTGGAAAAAATCAATGTGGCGTTTTTCCTGTTGATCTCCCTGTCTCTGTAGAGCATAATCAAATTCCTGACATGAGTTTTGTGAAGATAACTTTCTATTTCATCCACAAGCAGATCAAATCCTGATTTCAGAGACATCACCGCCAAAGTATATAGATTCATTCCTTTTGTGGTTCCGCCGGATAAAAACCTCAGCAGCTCGCTGCCGGAATAAGTCCGCTCCGTTCCCTGATATATTAACATATAGCGTGTCTCATCAATCTGCTTCAACGCCGAGATATTTCTGTCAAATATGGGAATAATGTAATTGAGATAATCCGGGTCTGTCTCCATCAGCTTCATCAATTCACAGGTAAAACCATAACTTTCCCCCACTTCCATAAAAGCGTCGTAATAAATCTCTCTGACACCCGCCTTCTTCAAAATATATCGAAGAATGGATAAATTCTCCGATTCCTCCCACGTTTTGATTGTTTCCTCTATCCATCCTTCTGCATAAAGCTGTTGAGACTTCATTTTATCGTATTTTTTGCAATATAATTTCTGGTCTTTAAAAACTGCTCTGTCCTCTAAGACATCGGCGTCATCCAGCTCCGTACTGTATTTATACAGATTTCCCTCCAGATAAAAAATCATTTCCAGCCGGACTCCATGATAACTGCAATGTTTCCCGTTTAATGCAAAGGCGCTCAAAATATCATAGCACCAATCCAGCACCTCCAGAGCAGATGTCTTGCCCGAAGCATTTTTCCCTATGATACCGACCGTACTATAGACATATAATTCCTCATCTATCTTGAGCAGCTCACAGTCCTGACCCTCATCGATATTTCCTGCCCTCGCCGCCAGATCGATCTCAAAATCATCCGCACAGTTTTTAAATCCGCCGGCTTTGACTCTCAACAATTTCATATCCAGTCTCCTTACAGCCCCCACAGATATAAGCCTATTGTTTTCCACCGGTTAAAAAAGGAGCTGCCGCCCGGCTAAACTTCAGCCGATGCGGCAGCCCAAAATAAACACTTTTACTTTCCAAATATCTTGAACAAATTGCTCATCAAATCGGGCAGAGTCTTCAAACTCTTAGCCACAATGCTGAATTTTGCAGTCTTGCTGCCTACATACTTGGTGGAATCTTCTGCCGCCGTGATAATCACGGTTGCCTTTCCTTTGTTCTTGTTGTTCACATAGACTAC